>JAQTRG010000056.1 GCA_028711945.1 Minisyncoccota bacterium | reverse complement strand
AAATTGGAACCGTCACATGTTTTAATGGCTATGGGTTTAAAGCATGAAGAGGCTCATGGTTCTTTGAGAGTAAGCATGGGGAGATGGACTACGGAAAAAGATGTTGAATATTTGATAAAGGTTTTGCCTGGAATTATAAATAAGCTGAGGGAAATATCACCTCATAAAATACATGGTTAATAATTTTTATTCAAAAGAAGTTATAAAGCATTTCAATAAACCACATAATTACGGAAAAATTAAAAATTATGATGGATTGGGCAAGGTGGGCAACATGATTTGTGGTGATGAGATGTGGTTATACATTAAAATAGGGGAAAATAAGAAAAATGAGGAAATAATAAAGGATGTTAAATTCGAGACTTTTGGTTGCGTTGCTGCTATTGCAACCAGTAGCGTGGTGACAGACTTAGTTAAAGGAAAAACCATTGAGCAAGCTTTGAAAGTTAAGAAAGAAGATATTGTTAATGTTTTAGGAGAGTTGCCAGCGATAAAGTTGCATTGTTCTGTTTTGGCGATAGATGCTTTATCTGAAGCGGTTTATGATTATTTATCCAAAAAGAAAGCTAAAATTTTTAAGAGGTTGGAAGAAAGACATCAGATAATTATGAACAGAGAAGTATCTCACAAGCATTAAGATGAAAATAACAAAGAAAACAAAGTTAGCAAAAATTCTTGATAATTCTAAGGTTAAGAAGATTTTAGAGAAGCATGAGTTCCCTTGTGTATCATGTCCTTATGCAAGATATGAAATGGAAGAATTAGAGATAGGCGTTGTTTGTGATAAATATGATATTGATGCGAGTAAATTGATTAAAGAACTTAATTCTAAGCTTAACAAATGAAAAATACGACATTAATAGGATTAATAATTCTATTTCTTGTCGATTTAATTGCTTTTTCTTTTTTTATTGAGCTTCAGCCTAAAAACCTTACGGTCTCTTTTTTCGATGTCGGACAAGGTGATTGTATATTAATTGAAACACCTCAAAACCATCAAATAATTATTGATGGCGGGCCGAAAAGTGACGTTGCTTTGCAAAAAATTTATTCTAATATCCCTTGGTGGGACAAGACAATAGATCTTGTTATTTTAACTCATCCAGAAAGCGATCATCTCCGTGGTCTTTTTAGTATTTTAGACAATTATCAGGTTGAGAATATTGCTTGGACAGGAGTAGACAATGGAGATGAGATAAGAGATCAGTGGGAGAAAATAATCTATAATGAGGGAGCAAATGTAGCAACTATTAATAAAGGAGACAAGATAATAGCTTCTGATATTGTTTTAGATATATTGGGTCCTCAAGAAGACCTGAGAGACAAGGAAGTTAAAGAAACAAATGATACATCTGTGGTCGCTAAGCTTTTATTCAAAGATGTTTCATTTCTTTTTCCAGGAGATATTTCTAGTAAAATTGAAAAAACGTTAATTAATGAGAATATTGACGTTGATGTGTTGAAAATACCCCATCATGGTTCTAAATATTCAACGTCTGAAATCTTTTTAGAAAAGACAAGCCCTTTAATGGCAATTATCCAAGTTGGTAAAAATACATATGGTCATCCAACAGAAGAAGTTTTGACACGCCTCAGTAATTCTGGTATCAAGATATTAAGAAATGATATTAACGGAGATGTTAAAATAGTCTCTGATGGAAAGAATTATAAAATAATAACTAATAAATAAAAAAATGAATTTCCCAATTTTTAAAACAAAAACTGGCGGAGACAGAAAGTTTAATTTAGCTGATCCGAAAGAAAGAGGTGAGTATTTTAAATTAAAATGTGGACCAGAAATAGAAAAGATTAAAGAATATTTAAAAGACAATACTTTTATTGCCTACCTCCTGGGTAAAAAGAATTCTGGAAAGGGAACTTATTCCAAGATGTTAGCGGAAGTGTTGGGAGCTGATAAGATTGAGCATTTGTCTGTCGGAGATATGGTTAGAGCTCTTGATGCAGAAATTCAAGACCAAGAAAAGAAAAAAGAATTGATTGAATTTTTAGAGAACAATTACAGAGGATTTTATCCTTTAGAAGAATTAGTTAAGAGTATGGAAGACAGAAACACTAAGACTTTGCTTCCTGATGAATTAGTTTTAGCTTTAATAAAAAGAGAAATTGCTAAAAGAAAAGGAAAAGTTATTCTTTTAGATGGATTTCCAAGAAACATGGATCAGGTAAGTTTTTCTTTATTTTTCAGAGATTTAGTTGATTATAGAGACGACCCAGACATCTTTATTATGATTGATGCTCCAATGAACATTATTAATGAAAGAATTAAATGGAGAAGAATTTGTCCAAAGTGTAATGCGTCAAGAAGCTTAAAATTACTTCCAACATCTAAGATTGGATATGACGAATCATCAAAAGAGTTTTATTTAATTTGCGATGAGGCAGGTTGTGATGGTGGCAGAATGGTAATGAAAGAAGGAGATGAAAAGGGAATAGAACCGATTAGAGAAAGATTGATAATGGATGAAGAAATTTTAAAGAAAGCAGATACTTTATATGGTATTCCAAAGGTTAAGTTAAGAAATGCAATTCCAGTAGACGTAGCTAGAGATTATGTTGACGAATATGAAATGACTCCAGGATATTCATTTGTGGTAGAAAATGGAGAGGTTAAAACCATTGAAGAGCCATGGATTGTGGCTGATGATGAAGGCGTCCAGTGTATTAGTTTGCAGGCTGCTCCAGTTGTGGTTGCAATGATAAAACAGCTTGTTGAAGTCTTAAAAATCTAATGGTATAATGTAGTTGGTCCTATCCTTCAAAATTCCGAACAACTTTCAATCGGGAGGCCAAATCTTTATTTGCCTTGGTAAATAAATGAGGCTACCCACGTGAATTCATTCGGATTCACCTGAAAGTGGTAGGACCTGAAAAGCACCGTTATCGCGGTGTTTTTCTTTTTAGTAAAATTAGTCGGGCTACTGGGAGTTGAACCCAGGTCTTACGCACCCCATGCGCAAATACTACCACTATACTATAGCCCGATATAAAACAATGTTATCAAAAATATATACAAATGCAATGATTATAAAAAACACTGCTCATCAAGCAGCGTTTCCAAATTTAGTTTTATTTTTTCTTTCCAAGAGCCTTGATGCATTTCGCGCAAGCCAAGATTCTTTTTCCGGCAAATTCTTTGTATTTTTTTAAAGTTGTTTCTGCAGGAATAGTAGCCCATTGTAAGTTGGGATATTTTCTTTTCTTTGGAGATGGGTTATACCTAGAAATCAATTTCTTGTAGTGTCCGCCCATTGATGAAGACTTTCCGCAAATTGTACATTCTTTTTCCATATGTTTAGTATCTTACCAAAAAATTAAATAATTGCAAGTCTTTCTGGTTTTTGCTAATATTTTGTTATGGATACATTAATTACAACTTTTTCTTTATTGGTTTTATTGTTCTCAATTATTATTCATGAAATTGCTCATGGTAGCGTTGCTTATTCTTTAGGAGACCCTACAGCTAAGATGGCAGGAAGGCTTACACTAAACCCTTTGAGCCACCTAGATCGGAAGAGC
>JAQTRG010000006.1 GCA_028711945.1 Minisyncoccota bacterium | reverse complement strand
TGATTTCGCTGTTTTAACTATTGTCATTATTCTTTTAACGTCTCTAGGAGGATACCTTTTCTCTAAAATTCAAGTTTGATTATGGGTAAATAATAAAAAAATTGTCAACCATTATGGTGGCTGACAAGGTATAGCATTTTTTCTTTTTTGATTTATAACTATAAATGCTAATATTGATGTTGTCGTTAATATTGCGACAGCGAATACAGCTATCCCGATGCCAAATATTATAACAACTATTTTACCGCTGAACAGGAGAAAAGAAGCAATCCCATACATTAACCATGTTGTCACAATGGCTAGATATGATGTTCTTTCTGGTCCCGTCCAGGATGGTCTCGTATTTTTCTTTTCTTCCTCAGTCTCGGGCATTTTCTGCAACATCATGCACGATAAATACGTCACGATAGACAATGCCACAATATAAAAAAGTCCAAGCACGAAGATCGGCAGTACCAAATCATCGAATATCATAACATCCTCTCCTTGGCTTTAAAAAACAAGCTACCCTATCTAACCATTTATTAATTGATATGTCAAACATTTATCATGTGAGTAAATTCGCAATGCCTGCGAATGATCGAGTTGAAAAAAATAATAATTGTGATATATTCTTCTTAGGTTAAATTAACCTTGGTGATTTATAAATGATTCCTTTCGCAGCACGTTTTATCAATCAACAAGAACTAATGCTCTTTAAAACAATAAAAAATGTGGTCGAAAAAATAGAAATAGACCTAGGAACTGAATTACTGTCTTGCCATGTTCTGGCAAGAGCAATTACTAAAATTATCCCGACCTTAAAATGCGAAGATGGCTATTATTATCCTAACTACTGTCATTCATGGCTCAAAACTCCATCTGGACATCTAATTGATGTTTATCCAGTAGCATCTATTGGCGGTCCGATATTAATTGTTAACCATAATGGTTCTCCAATTCATTTCTTGTATATAAAAAGACCAACTAAAGAAATAGTGGATATTTCAAAAAACTCTTTCAAAATATCAGTTAAAAAAACTGAGAATATTCTTAAAGAACACTTTAAAGAATATCTGACTGTACCATTAAAATAAAAAGGCAAAATGCCTCTTTTTTCTTTTATAAAACACGAAACACCCGAAATGGGGTGTATGGTTAGATTCTCCTTCGCGGAAAATTAAAGTTTTCATAGACATCTTTAGGATTCATTCCTCTTTGCTTTTTTTGTTCATCCTTCTGTACAGTAGTAAGTCCCATTTCGCAAGGCACTCCATTTTGCAAAGCCTTCATCAGACTATTCTTAAGCTGAGAAGAATTTCCCAAACCTTTAATCAATGTCATAAAGATCCTCTATATACATAATATAAAACATCAAAAATGTCAACTATTTTACTATTAATTATTATGATATAATTTAAACATTAAAAATAAACAAAAAAATATGAAAACAGGAAAACTTATTAAAACAATTTATCTATATGTCGTATCTCTAATTAGTTTAATATTTCTAGCTGTAGGGATAGGGAACTTTATCAACACATCAATCAAATCATCTTTCTTTAAAGAAGCTGAAAAGAGAGATTACAGTTTTTGCAATAATCAGCCATATTTTACCAGTGTCGCTGATATAAATAAGCTCAAAGAAAGTCCTGCCGCCACAGAAGATGATAAACAAAAAATTACAACTCTTATCTCTGAATATGAAAATTGGAAAGCACAAAATATTGGAGAAGAATGTTATAAATCAGAAAGAGCTAAAAGAATGGTTGACTCATTGACAATGCTTTTAATTGCTTTGCCCTTATACCTATTCCACTGGTCAATGGCTAGAAAAGAAAAACAAGAAGATTAATGATTAAGAAACCGCCATCTGGCGGTTTTCTTTTAATGTGATATGATGGGATTTAGTATTTAGGAGAAGCCACATGACCGAAGTCTATTCTGGAGAAAGATTATTTGCCGAAGCAAGAGTTGACAATCTATTAAGCGAAGGTAAAATTTATGGGGCAATTGTCATTGCTCTTAACTATAGCGTCTCTTTTGAAACAAAAATGAGATTGCTGGAAAAGTGTGTTGAACAAAAAATGATTAACATCCTAAAGGATGGGATCAATGGAGAAAAGCGCCCTATCCCAGTTAAGTCCCTTAGTATAAAAATTATTGAAAAATTCCTTAAAATTTGCCTTGAAAATAAGGGCACGAACAAAGTTCCATCTTTTATAATACAACCAAAACATTATAAAAGAATAAAGGCTTAAACGCCTTCTTTTTTTATGCTACAATACAACAATGAAAGCATTATTAATTATTGCAAATAAAAATTTCAGAGATGAAGAGTATTTTATCCCCAAGCAGATTTTAGAAAAAAATGGAATTGAAACAAAAACCGCAAGCAATGAAAAAGGGATAGCTGTTGGAACATTTGGAGGAGAAGCCTCTCCTGATCTATCATTAGAAGAAGTAAACGCTAACAATTTTGATGCCATTATCTTTGTCGGTGGATCAGGAGCAAAAACATATTTAGATAATGAAATTTCATATGATATTGCAAGACAAGCTATACAAAAAAACAAAATACTAGCTGCAATCTGCATTGCTCCAACAATACTTGCTAAAGCAGGCGTACTTAATAAAAAGAAATGCACAGTCTGGTCTTCGAATATGGACAAGTCTGCAATCAAAACAATTAAAGAAAATGGGGGAGAGTATACAGGAAAAAGTGTGATAACAGACAAAAACATAATAACAGGAGAAAATGCTGACTTTGCTGAAGAGTTTGGACAAGCTATTTTAAAAGTATTGACAGATTAATAATATTGAGTATAATCAAAATATAAATAAATCCACAGACAGTAGGCATTAATAAGTCCTACCGAGGATAAAGCAATATACTATTGTTTTCTCTTGTCTGTGTGAATCACAGATTTTTTAATACAAAAATATGCCTTTAACAAAAGAACAAAAACAAAATATCGTTAGTGATTTAGAGCAAAAAATAGAAAAGCAAAAATCAATAGTTTTCATGGATTTTACTGGTATAAAGGTTAAAACCTTAGCCAAGTTCAGAGAAGTATTGAAAGAACAGGGAAGCGAATTGAAAGTAGCAAAGAAAAGCTTAATGGAAATAGCTCTAAAGAACAAGAAAGTTGAATTGGGAACAAAAGAATTAGAAGGAGAAGTAGCAATGGTATTCGGATATGATGACGAGATAACACCAAGTAAATTAGTCTATCAATTCTCAAAAGAGAATGGACAAGCTAAGATCCTTGGAGGTTTCTTAGAAAATAAGTTCTATCAAATGGCCGACGTCATTAGATTAGCCGAATTGCCAAGCAAAGAACAACTATTGGGAATGCTTGTTGGAACACTAAATGCTCCAGCAACAAACTTCGTAGGAGTCCTTTCTGGAAACTTAAGGAAGTTGGTGATTGCGCTTTCAAATATTAGAGATCAAAAACAATAATAAAAAATAATTAATAAGTTAAAATAACTACTTGATAAAAACATTGTTCTTATCAATAGAAAAATTAACAAAAACAAAATGGCAGAAGAAATAGAAATCGTAGAAGTTCCTGAGAAATTCAAAAAGTTAGTAGAAGAAGTAGAAAAGATGTCAGTTCTAGACCTAGCTGAATTGGTAAAGGTTCTAGAAAAGAAATTCGGCGTATCAGCTGCTCCTCAAATGATGGCTGCTGCTCCTGTTGCCGCTGCTGGTCCTGCTGTTGAAGAAAAATCTTCTTTCAACGTTGTACTAACAAGCGCTGGCGAAAAAAAGATTGAAGTAATTAAAGTTGTAAGAGACCTAACACAAAAAGGTCTAAAAGAAGCTAAAGATTTAGTTGATGCAATTGCTTCTGCTCCTCAAACAATCAAAGAGGAAGTTAAAAAAGAAGAAGCTGAAGAAATCAAAAAGAAGTTTACAGAAGCAGGTGCAACTGTTGAGCTTAAATAAAAGCACAAAGCTCCGTGAAAGCGGAGTTTTTTGTTTTATAAAAAGGTAAAAGAGGTAGAGCCTAGTCTGATAGTGGATGCATCATTGTGCAATCTCGCAGTCAGCAGGATACCTCTTTTTCTTCATATACTTGAAGTAGTTCTCATTCTACCACCTAGGCTAGGCTACTAAAGTAGGCTAGCAATCCTTTCGGGTAAGTCGCTTTTCTTCACGACCTCCTAAACAAAGGAGTTGTTCCCAGGAATAAAAGATGGCAAGAAACAATCTGTTTCGAACTCTTTCAAATTATGAAGATATTCATAAGCTGTACACTTTAATGATCTAAAGCCCTACGGACGATAGATCCTGAACGAAAGCCTGTTAAAGCATCGTTTTTTCAAACCCTTTCAGCAAGGGACAGTTGGCAGTACGGGCTTTGCTTATCAGTTACGGGGAAAGGAATCTAGGGGGAGATGAAGTTTGCTCCAGCCTAATTCAACTTCCCAAATCTTCTAAAGCTCCTCAGCAAAAGCCACACGGTTTGGTGCATTTGCTTGCGTCTCGTCATCGAGTAATCATCAGCAACTAGAGACGTGCGAGCACCGTTCGTTCTAACTTATAGGTTCGGAATGTCCACCCCCAGAGTAGCAAAACCTGGGTTTAAATATTCAACGCTTACTTGGTCACCTACAGCTTATTTGCTATCAAATGACCTACTTTAACAATACTTGTGATATATGGTTAAAGTAAGCCACTGAATAGTCATTATTAATAACTAATATTTATATACTATATTAATATAATCTTGTCAAGAACGCTATAAAAACCAAAAACACCCCGAAGGGGTGCTCTTTGCTTTATTGACAAAGACTAGATGGTTGATTTCCTGTGGCTCTACAAATAGTTTTTATTAGATTTACTTTTTCTGCTTCTTCGCCATATGTTTCTCCAGAACCACCCCTGTAATACTTACAGCCAATTACAGTCATTGGGACAGAGCCTTCGCTGTATTTTAAGAAAATATCTTCATCTTTGCCATTATCAACATTGTCTTTGAATACGATATTGTCTCCAAATTGAGATGCAATATCCTGGATGATTGGATGTTCCCACATACAGTGTGGACAAGTTTTTGTACCAAAGAAATATACTATTGGTTTTTCATTTTCTTTACAAACTTCTACATCTTTAATTTCTTTAAATCCTCCGTCTAATTCAGTTGATTCCTTTAGTGTCATTTCTGGTCCAGTAACTTTAGGAGCTTCTTCCATGTTTATACTGTCAGAGGTAAAAAGTTTTTTACCGTCAGAGCTAACATATGAAGGATATTCTTGACCATTAGCTTTTAAAATAAATTTATACAATAGATTTATTTTTTCATCTCCTGCTTTTACTAAAGTAACACTTACTCCAAGATTTTTATTAATATAAGCTATTGCTTTTTCTGCAGCTTTTTGCGGTGTCATTGTTGTTAATCTGTCTTGAGCCAAAATACCTGCAAGAACAATTGATAGAAGAGCTAAAGCAAATGTTGCTACTTGCCATCTATTTACTGGTTTTTTCGTTTTTTCCATGTAAATTTTTATTATTTTTATTATTACTAATATATGATATCAAATAGGTAATATTTTTGCAAATAGAAAGGCTCCGTTTTCACAGAGCCAACTATTTAATCAAATTTATTCTTCATTATAATCGATTTGTGCGGGGTCTTCTTCATCGTCATCAATGTCATCATCGTCATCGTCATCAATGTCATCATCGTCATCGTCATCAATGTCATCATCGTCATCGTCATTTTCATCATAATCAGAGTCGCAAGAATCGTCTTCGTCGTTAAAAAGTTTAATTTCCTCTACCTCTTCCTCAAATATCATTTTTTTAAAACTATTATCTTATTTAAAAGGTTTTTTGTCGACCTTTTCTAACTGATGTTATCATTATAATTATCTAATAATTATTGTCAAGATGACAAATTGTGGACATTTTAAAAGTATGAGTTATAATTAATATCAAGCATGAATATTCTTACCAAATACTTATATTGGCAATTCATTATTTCACCAAAAAAAGTTTTAGTAATAGCTAGAAACTATTTGCTTTTCGGCTCTGAATTTTTTTCCATAAAAGAGACTATCAAGTCTTTGTTTTCCCCTTGGAAAATGATTACTTGGTCATATGGAAGAGGAGTAGACATAGGAAAATACTTTGAAGCCTTTATTTCTAATATATTTACTAGAATAATAGGGTTTATAATGAGAACCATGTTAATCATTGCCTTTATTGTTTACGAACTAATAATCTTCATTTCAGGCATTGTTGCCTTTATTTTTATTTTAATCTATCCTTTCTTGGCATTACTAGGAATAATATACGGGTTAAGATACTTTAATGTTTGATTTAAATAAAACAGACATATACACAGCTATAAAACTGGAAAAATTATTTCTATTAGTTAAAGCTGTTAAAATGGTATTGCTTTTGGGAACGATTGTATCTTTTGGCTTCTTTGTTTTTACCCTTTCAAATAATTATCTTGAACTTTTCGTTCTTTTATTATCTCTTTTTGCTATCTTCAAAAGCAAAGATTGCTTTTTTGAAGAATGCATGAAAATTAATAGCTACGATAATATTCTTTTGGATAAACAAAATAATCTTGCTGAGTTGCTTAATTTTAAATCAGCAAAAATTATTAATCAGGCAATTGATTACGCTCAAAAAAGAAACCTTAAATATCCAAACTCAACTATTCTTCTTTATTTCTTTTTGTTTTCTAAAAAGAATCCAAAAATATCATTTATCTTTTCCAGACTACTTATCGATTGGGAAGGAATAAAGGATTCGATAAAAGGAAACCTAGAAAATCAACTACCATCAACTAAAGAAGAGTTTGAAGCTATTGTAGCAGAAGCTTTGAACATCTCGACAAGAAGAGAGGGAAAAGAAATCAAAGAAGGAGACATTATTGCATCTCTAGCTAAAATTGAACCAAATTTGAAAACCATAATATCTGAATCGTATCTTGATGAACAAGACTTTGAAAAAGTTAACAGTTGGATGGAAAGGGTAGATAGAACAATCAAAAAAAGAAAAACAGCGTGGGATTATGAAAATCTTCTTAAAGCTGGCTCATTGGGAAGAGATTGGTCAGCAGGGTATACTCCTACTCTAGAATCATACTCAATCGATTGGAGCGATCAGGTAAAAAGAAGAGGATATGAAGAAATAATAGGGCACAAGGACAAGGTTCCTCAAGTTGAAAGAATATTATCTAAAAAAGAAGCTGGTAATGCATTAATTATAGGAGACCCAGGATCAGGAAGAAAAAACATTGTTCATGGTCTTATAAGAAAATGCTTATTGAAACAATCTGATCGTCAAATTAATGACTGCCGTTTTCTTGAATTAGATATAATTTCTCTTTCAACAAACATTTCTTCATATGAACAAATGGAAAGAATTCTTGATCAATGCTTCCTTGAAGCCGCACAAGCTGGAAATGTAATTCTAATCATCAACGATTTCCATGATTTCTTAGGGGGAGAGAAAAAAGCTGGCATAGTTGATGTTTCAGGAATCATTGGGCCATATCTTAATTCACCAAGATTTAAAACTATTTGCTTAACCTCTTTTGATGGCTTGCACAAGTATATAGAAAAGAAGCCTTCAATTCTTGCCTTATTCCAAAAAATAGAAGTTGAAGAAATGAATAAAGACGAAACATTAGAAATGCTTGAATCAAAAGTTTTTGATTTAGAATATCAATATCAAAAATTCATACCATTTACTTCTTTAAAAGAAATCATTACTGTTTGTGAAAAATACATTTCTTCTTATCCATTCCCACAAAAAGCGATAAACCTTCTTGAAGAAACAACTATTTACAGTGGAAAACTTTCCGATTCTCCAGTGGTTCTACCAGAACATGTCGATAAAATTCTTTCTGAAAAAACACAAATTCCTATTGGAAAAATAAAAAGCATAGAAAAAGAAGTGCTTTTAAATCTTGAATCCATCCTACACAAAAGAATTATTGCACAAGAAGAAGCAATAAAAGAAATATCTTCTGCATTAAGAAGAGCAAGAACAGGAATACAAACTAGAAAAGGACCAATGGGAAGCTTCTTATTCTTGGGACCTACTGGGGTTGGAAAAACAGAAACAGCAAAAGCTCTGGCAGAAACATATTTTGGCTCTGAAGACAAAATGGTGAGAATTGACATGTCAGAATTCCAAAGACTAGATGATATCCCAAGACTTTTGGGATCTGAGACTCAAGAAGGAATTTTAACAACTCAAGTAAAAGAAAATCCTTTTTCTCTTGTTCTCTTAGATGAAATAGAAAAAGCACATCCAGATATATTAAATTTGTTTCTTCAAGTATTAGATGAAGGATATGTTAATGATAACATGGGAAGAAAAGTTAGCTTTACTAACACAATCATTATCGCTACCTCTAATGCTGGATATCAAATAATTCTTAAGGCGATAAACGAAGGAAAGCAAATGTCTGAAATTAAAAAAGATCTTCTCAACTATATTTTTGAAAAAGGAACATTCAGACCAGAATTCATCAACAGGTTTGATGGAACAATAATTTTCAAATCATTAAGCAAAGATGACTTATCTCTAATAGCTCAATTACAATTAGATAAAGTAGCAAACAATTTAAAACAAAAGAAAATTAATTTAATAATCACTGAAGAGTTAAAGCAAAAAATTGTTGATTTAAGCTATGACCCAGTATTTGGAGCAAGGGAAATGAAAAGGGTGATTCAAGACAAGATAGAGAATGCTATTGCTAAAGCTCTGCTTTCTGACTCAATTCCTAATGGTGCGCAAATACAGATTGACCCTATTAAATTCGAAGTGGTAATTCTAGGATAGAACCTCTAATATAGAGCCCCAAACACCGTTTATAGCGGTGTTTTTGCTTTAAAGCACAAAATATAGATAAGCCCTTAGTTTTCCACAGTTGACGGGTGGTTGACAAGTATTTAGTAGTGGTATAAAATGGTGGTGTAGTGTTAACAAGTGGGGAAAAGTGTGGATAACTAAAATTCGCTGTGGATAAGTAAATTATGATAATTGGTCAATACAATTATAACTTAGACCCAAAGAAGAGATTAACAATCCCTACTAAATTTAGAAGTGTTTTATCTGATGGCGCCGTCCTCACGAGAGGAATTGATGGGTGCCTTTTTTTATACCCACAAAAAGTGTGGGAAGCTTTAGCTGATAAATTAAGCAAACTTCCTTTGTCACAAGGCAATGCAAGAAGTTTTGCAAGAGTGATGTTGGGGGGAGCAATGGATATGAAATTAGACAGCCTAGGTAGAATTCTTATCCCTGATTATTTAAAAGATTATGCCAAGTTAGATAAAAAAACTGTACTAGCTGGCTTATACGACAGAATTGAAATTTGGGATGAAGACAGGTGGCAGAAATATGGGCAGACAACTGATACTCAAGTAGAAGATATTGCAGAAGGATTAAAAGAATTGGGAATATAATATGCACATTCCAGTATTATTAAAAGAAGTAATTGAATATCTTGATCCTAAACCGAATGAAAATTACATAGATTGCACATTAAGCGAAGGAGGACACGCTAAAGAGATTTTAAAAAGAACAGCACCCAATGGAAAAGTATTAGGAATAGAAGTAGATAAAGATATCTTTGAAAAAATAAGCAACGAAGGAATTGAGAGATTGATTCCAATTAATGATTCGTATGTAAATTTAAAAGAAATTATTAAACAGAATGGATTCAATAATGTTTCGGGAATACTTTTCGACTTAGGAATGTCTTCCTGGCATATTGATGAAAGTGAAAAAGGATTTAGTTTCCAGAAAGATGAACCATTGATAATGAATTACGGAAAAGGAGAAATAACTGCAGAACAAATAGTAAATGAATTCAACGAAAGAGAAATTGAAACAATAATAAGAGAATATGGAGAAGAAAACTTCAGCAAAAGAATTGCTAAAAAAATAGTTGAAGAAAGAAAAAGGACAAAGATTAAAACCACTCAACAGCTAGTAGAGATAATAAGACAAGCTGTTCCAGGATGGTACACACACGCAAAACCACATTTTGCAACAAGAACATTTCAAGCATTGAGAATAAGAGTTAATCAAGAATTAGACAATGTAAGTCTTGCTCTTCCTCAAGCCTTAGAAGCTTTAGACAAAGGAGGAAGGTTAGTAGCCATTTCCTTCCACTCCCTTGAAGATAGAATCGTCAAAGAGTTTCTAAGAGAAAAAGAGAGGAGCAATGAATTAAAAATATTAACAAAGAAGCCAATTGTTCCGATGGTTGATGAAACAATATCAAATCCAAGAGCAAGGTCTTCAAAATTAAGAGCAGCAATAAAGATATAACAACATGACCATAGCCAAAACAGATTCCCAAAGATTTTTCATCATTTCAGCCGGATTAATAATCTTTTTAGCCTGCTTTTATATTTTTCAAATAGTAAAATACACAGAAACAAGCTACTTTGTAGGAGAAAAATCAGAATTAATAAAAGAATTAAAAAAAGAAACTGCTCAATTAGAACTTTCTGTTAATAAAGATAGGAACTTACAAAATCTTGAAGAAAAAGTATTGGAACAAGGATTTGAAAAAGTTAAGAAATTGAACTACATTTTTGTCTCAAGCAATGTCGCTATTGCTCAAAAGTAATATGGTTAATAATTTTAGGCTAAACATTATTGTCGGTATTATTTTTATAATAGGAGGGATAATTTTATCCCGCTTATTTTATTTACAAATCAATCAAGGTGATTTCTATAAAGCAATGGCCCAAGGACAACAAAATTCTCTTGCTGAAGTAGAGGGCGAAAGGGGGGGAGTATATTTCAAAAATGGAGAAATTCTAGCTTTGGCTGAAAAAGAAGCAAGTCTTTTTGTCTCCCCAGAAGAAATTACTGAAAAAGAGGCAACTGCTCAATTGCTTTCAAAATTAATCGATAAAGATTTTAATTATCTTTTAGGCATAATGAAAAAAGAAGGGAGTCTTTATGAAACCATTGAAAAAGTAATAACCAAGGAAAAAGCAGCAGAGATAGAAGCTGCTGGAATTAAAGGCGTACACATTGAATACAAAACTAAAAGATATTATCCCAGAAATAATACAGGTAGCCAACTTATTGGCTTTATCAATGAAGAGGGAAAGGGCCAATATGGTCTTGAAGAATATTACAATGAAAAAATAAAAGGAGAAGTGGCTCTTCAGAAGAAAGAAAAAAACCCTTGGGATTTTCTTTTCTCATTATCAGAAAAAGATTCTTTAAACGGAGATTCTTTGTCTTTAACTATTGATTACAATATTCAATTCATGACAGAAAAATTACTCAATGAGGGAATAGAAAAATATGGAGCAGAAGGAGGAGAAATTATTATCATGAACCCCAATACCGGAGAAATAATAGCCATGGCTCAATCTCCCAACTTTAATCCTAATGATTATAAAAATGAAAAGATGGAAAATTTTCAGAATTCCTCTATCCAAAAACTATTTGAACCTGGATCTATATTCAAACCCATAACCATGTCTATGGCCATTAATGAAAAAGCAGTTACTCCTGATACTGTTTTTGATGACAAATTAGGATATGCACAATATGGAACATATAGAGTTTCTAATTATTCTAATAAAGTATGGGGGAAAATAACAATGACAGAAGTATTGCAAGGATCAGTCAATACCGGAGTAATGTTTGCTGAAAGCACAATAGGGCACAATAAATTCTACGATTACCTTAAAAAGTTCGGCTTGTTTGAAAAAACAGGAATAGACTTGGCAGGAGAAGTTTATTCAGAAAATAGAGAAATTAAAAAAGCCCTACAAAACAATATAGATGTTAATTTTGCTAATGCTTCTTTTGGACAAGGGATAGGAATAACTCCCATACAAATGATTAGAGCTTTTTCTACAGTTATAAATGGCGGGAAACTAATGAAACCATATATAGTTAAAGAAATTGATAAAGCAGGAAACAAAGAGATAATAAAGCCTGTCGTCTTAAAAGATAATGTCATTACAACCGAAGCCAGCTTACAACTTAAAAATATGTTAATCAATGTTGTTGAAAAAGGTTTTGGCCATCTAGCTGCAATACCTGGCTATTGGATTGGAGGAAAAACTGGAACATCACAAGTTCCATATAGTTCTTTAGGAATAAACCAATCAGGCTACTCTGACCACACATGGCAGACATTTATGGGCTTTGCTCCAGCCTTAGACCCTCAATTTATCGCTTTGGTAAAACTTGATAATCCTACCAAAACAAAAACATCTGAATACTCAGCAGTACCAATTTTTCACGATATTGCTAAATATATTCTTGATTACTGGCAAGTATCTCCTGATCGTGAAGAAAACTTGGACAAAAAATAGCTTCCATGTTATTAGTTTTATATATCATGGTCCCATCGTCTAGTGGTTAGGACGTTAGATTCTCAATCTAATAACACCGGTTCGACTCCGGTTGGGATCACACTCTTTATAGAAACACTAAACAAATTTTTTAATTGAATTTATTTACAGATATAATATAATAATAATATGCAAGCTTGGTTATTATATTCAACACTTTCCGCTTTAATGGCTGCTCTAGTTGCCATTTTCGGAAAACTAGGATTAAAAAATATTGATTCCACTTTAGCTACCACTATTCGTTCAATAATAATGGCTGCTTTTTTGATTATCACCAGCATTTCTTTAAAAAAATTCAACAACTTCTCTTTTGAATCAATACTTCTTAAAGATTGGATTTTAATTGGTTTAGCTGGAATAGCAGGAGCCCTGTCTTGGCTTTTCTATTTCTTTGCCTTAAAAAATGGAGATGCTACTAAGGTAGTCACTGTGGATAGAATGAGCTTAGTCTTTGTCGCTATTTTTGCTTTTATGTTTCTCGGAGAAAGCTTAAAATGGCAACAATTAATTGGAGTAATTATGATGGTCGGAGGAGCAATACTTATTTCAATATTTTAATTTAAAATTATTTATAAATATAATAAAAAAAGAAAACAATGATAAATGAAACTACTATATATCTTTTAGTCTTTCTTGCTTCCTGTTTTATATTTTTCTTTTCTGGAGAGCTGGTTGTCAAAAGCTTAATAAAAATTGCTAAATATTTAGGATGGAAAGAATTCGTTGTTTCTTTTCTTGTGATGGCTTTTGTAGGATCATTGCCAAATCTATTTGTAGGAATTTCATCAGCATTACATGGCATTCCTGAATTATCTTTTGGAGATGTAATCGGAGGGAATGTGGTTGATTTAACTTTGTCTATTGCCCTAGCTGCTATATTTGCTAAAAATGGCATTCCAGCTAAAAGCAAAACCGTTCACAATACCTTATTCTTTACTATTATCGCCGCAATACTGCCTATTCTTTTGATAGGAGATGGCGTTCTTTCTAGAATAGATGGAATTCTCTTAATACTATTCTTCTTTTTATATGTTGCTTGGCTATTCTCTAAAAAAGAAAGATTTACTAAAATCTGTGAAGACGAAAATACAATCACTCAAAGCTTTAAAGCTTCTTTTAATGGAGTATTCAAAGTTATTTTAAGCATAGTCTTATTCATAATTGCTGCTGAGGGAATCGTTAGGTCAGCTAGTTATTTTGCTATAACATTTAATTTGCCCATAGCTTTGATAGGTATATTTATAGTTGGGCTAGGAAACTGTGTTCCAGAGATATTTTTTGCAATCAGTTCAGCCAGAAAAGGAGTTGATTGGATGATATTGGGAGACCTTATGGGAACAATCGTTGCTCCAGCAACTCTAGTCTTGGGAATAGTTTCTCTTATTAATCCAATAGTAATTACTGATTTCTCTCCGTTCTTCCTTGCAAGAATTTTCACATTCTTAGCCATATTCTTGTTCTTTATATTTATCAAAAATGACAGCAAGATAAGTAAAAAAGAAGCTGCTATCCTCCTTATGGTATATATTGCCTTCATCTTGTCTGAGATCTTTATCAGAAGATAACATTAAATTATTGACTATAAACTGATAAAATGGTATATACAATATGTTAATTTAATTACACAAAAACATGTTAGCAGTAATAAAAACTGGAGGGAAACAATATAAAGTAGCTCCTGGAGAAAAGATTAAAGTAGAAAAACTTGAGGCTAAAGAAGGAGAAAAAATCGTGTTCGACGAGGTGCTTTTGATTGCTGATGAAAATAATGTAGAAATCGGAGCTCCTTTTCTAAAGGGCGCTAAAGTAACTGGAAACGTAGTAAAGCATGACAGACACGACAAAGTTATCATCTTTAAATACAAACCAAAAAAAAGATACAGACTAAAAAAGGGCCATAAACAGCCCTACACCGAAGTAGAAATAGTTGATATTAAGAACTAGAATCCAACATCTCCCTCTATAAAGTCACGACCTGTTTCAATGTTTCTGAAACAGGTTCTTTGTTTATCAAAGAATAATTCAACTCTGCCAATAGGTCCATTCCTGTGTTTAGCAATAATAATATCGGCGATTCCTTTTCTTGGAGAATTTTCGTTGTACACATCGTCACGATAGATAAATAAAACAACGTCGGCATCTTGTTCGATACTACCTGAGTCCCTCAAATCAGAAAGCCTAGGAGTCTTTGGTGTTCTTGTTTCAACAGCTCTTGATAGTTGAGATAAAGCTAATACTGGAATATTTAATTCTCTGGCTAATCCTTTTA
>JAQTRG010000055.1 GCA_028711945.1 Minisyncoccota bacterium | reverse complement strand
ATTTCCACTCTCCTTCTGCCTTAAGAATAGTTTTTTGAACCAATTATTCCCTCTTGGAGTAGAAATAACATACACTCTGCAATTTCTGCTCTTAGCTATAGTGGTTGGGTATATATACTGCTGGAATATACTCTCTGGTATCCTTGCCGCTTCGTCTATAATCTCCAAATCAAGCTCCTCTCCCAATAAACTCATTGGTTCAGTGGTAGACTTACACTGTATCCAAATACTTTCAGATACCTTTAACATATAAGGTCTTCCAGTTCCTCCTGACACAAACTGCCCAAATCCCTTTTTATAAGCCAATAAGAACTTCAACACATATTCAAATACCTTTGAAGTCAACTCATAAGTAGGAGCAACTATCCAAATTTTGCAAGAATTCTTTTTTCCTTCCCTAATCTCTTGTAATGTTTCTAAAAAGAACTTTACAATAATATATCCACATAAAGCCGACTTCCCAAATCTTCTTCCAGCGCATACCACTATTTCGCTCCCAGAGTTTTTGAGAATCTCTTCCTGATATTTATGAGGAAACCATTTTATCTTCTCTTGAAGTTTCTTGTCTATTATCATTATTTTCTGTGATGGGGGGTATATATATATTTACCTTTTCTCTTTTTGCTCCCCCTCCCCCAGTTCGCTTTATAATACTTATGCGAACGATTTTAGCTCCATCACCTAATCTCTATCATAACTAACCTTGTATTAATGAATGTGTGAGCGTGGGGAAAGTAGGTCGTAGAGTAGGTCGTAGAGGAGTAAAAAGTAGGTCGTAGAGTAGGTCGTAGAGGAGTAGATAGAGTTGACTTCAGTCGTAGAGGAGTAGGTCGTAGAGTAAGTCGAGTAAGTCGTGTAATACGCTATCCTATGTGTTGTTATATCTTTGCAGGGTTAAGATAATGTTTAGTATGGCTTCTTTTGTTATTGTTGCCTATAAGTGTTATTTGCGGTTATTCTGTTATATCATTAAATTCAAACAATCCTATTACTTTGCCTTTGCTTGCGGGGTATCTATCATTAAGTTTTAATATCTCTATACTTGCTTTTAATCTATTGTCTTTGTCTTCGTTTGCGGGGTCAGATAGTTCATTCAAAGTTAGCAATGCTTTTTCGTCGTCTGCGTATTTAATTTTAAGCTCTTGCCATCCTTTGCTTTCTGTAATACTCTTTGGCTTGTTTGCCGTGCTTTAACTTCCGCCAGCTTCAAGGATTAGAGATTTCATCGTTGCGGGTTTTTTATGCTTCACAGCTTCTCTTTTTAGTTTAAATACTTCTTTTTGTAATATTGTGGGCATATCAGTAAATATCAGTATATTATTCAACTAAAGCATAATGTGGATATGTGTCAATAGTTGCGGGGGTGTGCAAAACTAGTGTTGCTTTGGCTATTGACATTGATGTTGGCTTTTGCTATACTGTAATCAGAACATAAGAAAGTCAATTATATTCCCGTCATTATTCTTGCGGTACTCTTTGATGAGTAATGATAGACGGCTTTTTATTTGCTCGGCAATGTCAATAAGTCCACAGCGTAAAAGTCCGCTATCTTCCAGTCATTATTGCTCCGCAAGACAATACTGGCTGGGATATAGCGGAGTTTTAATTTTAATGCCTGTTATTTAACAATATGAATAATTTAATCTTAGTTAGTAATTGGGAAAAAGTGGATAAAAATGATTTCTATTTATCTGATAAATGGAATAAAAAAATGGGAGGCGTAAAAGAGGCGAAAGAATTACAAAAAAACAACGATTTATTTGTTGCATATATTGTAGAAGCTAAAAATTACACTTTATTTAGCCAGATGGACGCTTCGCAAGTATTTATAAACAAAGATGGAGATGTAATCCTACATTGCGAAAGTGCTGTAATAGATGATAAACACGATTTCAAAACGGAATACAAAGTATAACTATCTATATTATCCATAATTGCTGGCGAATACAGGCACGCTGGTAATTGTGGATAAAATTAGGCAGTTAAGCACTTTAACACTATTTATAGGGAATAGAATAATAAAATGAAAACAAAAAAAGATATTTTATGCTGGTGGCAGGAATTAGGAAAAAAGGATATGTCAAAAGATTATACAGATAAACAAAGTTTTCTTGATAATATAGAAAGGAAGTTTTGCGGGTGGAATGAAAGTAAAAACAATAAAGGAATAACACAGATTAGGATAAACAATAGTCGTTGGAAGTTCCCGTTATATCTTAATTTTGATAAAAACGAGGAATGTTTCAATATAAAAGGATTTTAGTATTTTCTTACACTTGCGGTTGCCCTATCAACGGCAAGTGAATAGAGAATATTAACAAGCCCATTTAAAAATGGAAAACAAAATAAAAGAATTAGAAAAAGCGAAAGAAAATGTTAAGTGGTTGCTGGAAAACGATGGTTCAGCAGATATGCACGGAATAGCATATTGGGCGGAACGAGTAGAGATATTAAGAGAAGAGATTAAAAAAGTAATTTAATCTTTATATTGCTTATTATTTGCGGGCAAAGGGCTTATCTCTTAAATAGTAAGCAAAATTAAGGATTATTAGTAATTGCCGTTCATTAAAATGAAATCAATAATATGTAGTAGTTGCGGTGAAAAAATAACTCGTGATGATTTACAGTATTCAGAATCAGGCTATATGGCATACAGCTTTACAATAGATAAAAATGGCGAACCTACTTTTGGAGAAAATGAAGATTTTGAAAGCGATGAATGTGAATCTGGAAAGTTTTATCACGATAGATGCGGTGAAACATTAGATAGTGAAGAATTATTAAAATTAGGTATAAAATTTTAGTTTTTACTCTGTTCTTATACTAACGGCAATGAGGACAGAGATAAGGATTATAAATTAACAATAAAAATATGTTTATAGAATACACAAAAGAGGAATTACAAAAATATTATAATAATTGCCTTAAAAGAGCAAAAGAAAAAGGACTTGATAATAAAAAGGTCTGCGTTTATTTTAAAACGGAGCTTAAAAAAATAACAAAACAATATGAAAAGAAAATATAAAATATCAAAAGAGTTTATTTCTGGCGATAGAGTTTATGTAAGAAATATAAATAGTGGAAACAAGTTTTATGCAATATTCTATTCAACAGAATTCGCTCCGTTTATCTATTTAAAAACGATTAATAATCATATCCTACCTTTTAGGGAAAGATATGAAATGATAGCAAAATATGTTGACCGATAAACAACAAGAATTTTACAACTTTGTTTGGGATAAAAAGAACTGGAAACCTCCAACTTGGAAAAGTATCAAAAAATATATGAATTTTAAAAGCAATCAAAGTGTCAAAGAATATAAACAAATCATAAATAAAAAGGGGTATAAATTACCTTAAACAATATGAGATACAGAATACAATTAGAGGAAAGACGCAAAAAGTGTTTTGAGAATAGGCAGGAATTGTATAAGTGGATAGCATTTGCAGTTTTTGCAGGGGTTTCTCTATATCTTGCCGTATATTATGGAATATCTGATATTGGCTGTTTTACACCTGTAATATAATGTGCTGTGCTCCGTCTTAATAGTAAAG
>JAQTRG010000054.1 GCA_028711945.1 Minisyncoccota bacterium | reverse complement strand
AGCAAAGAGTACGAGCTACATTTCTTAGATTACAAATTAGGTAATCCTAATTATCCATCAGGATTTGAGGCAAGAGAAAACAATGATTCTTTTATTGCTCCATTGAGAGTTACTGTTAAATTGGTTAATCTAAAAACTAAGAGAGACCAAGAACAAGAAATATTCTTTGGTAATTTCCCTTTATTAACAGATAGAGGAACTTTTGTATTGAATGGAGTTGAAAGAGTTGTAATTTCTCAATTAATCAGATCTCCAGGAGTTTTCTTCCCCTTGAATATCAATAAAGGAAGAAGATGTTTTGGAGCAAAAATTATTCCTAACAGAGGATCATGGTTAGAGTTTGAAACAGAAGCATCAGGAGTTATTTCGGTTAAAATTGATAGGAAGAGAAAAGTTCCTGCCACAACAATACTTAAAGCTTTGGGAGGATATAATGACAATGATATTAAGGAAATGTTTACAGGAATAGCTAGTCCAGAGATTGATTACATTGAAGAAACGCTTAAAAAAGACTTGGCACATAATCAAGAAGAAGCATTATTGGAAATATATCAAAGATTAAGGTCGGGAGAAATGGTTAATCCTGATGCAGCGAGAGAATTAATTTTTAACATGTTTTTCAATTTTGAAAGATATGACTTATCTAAAGTTGGAAGATGGAAAATGTGGTCAAGGCTTCCTGAATTTAAACCAAAAAAAGAAAAAGAAATTGGGAAAGAAGAAAGGGTATTGTCTGTTAATGATTTGATAGCTGTAATGAAGGAGATGATAAGATTGAATAGTGACCCGACATCTCAACCCGATATGATTGATCACCTTGGAAATAGAAGAGTGAGAACAATATCAGAATTATTGTCTAACAAGTTAAGAGTTGGAATTGCTAGGATGGCAAGAATCATTAAAGACAGAATGTCTACCATGGATTTTGAGAATCTGGCTCCAGCACAATTGATTAATCCTAGGCCATTCGTTGCTCAGGTTACTCAATTTTTTACAGCTAGCCAATTCTCACAATTTATGGACAACACTAATCCGTTGTCTGAGTTAGAGCACAAAAGAAGATTAACTGCAACTGGCCCTGGTGGGTTAACAAGGGAAAGAGCAGGATTTGATGTTAGAGATGTACAGCCATCACACTATGGTAGAATTTGTCCTATTCAAACTCCAGAAGGTCCGAATGTAGGATTGGTAACTCATTTATCCCTATATTCAAGGCTTAATCCATATGGATTTTTACAGACACCATATTTCAAGGTTAATAATGAAAAGGTTAGTAAGGATGCATATTATATGGATGCAACAGAAGAAGAAAGATATAATATTGCCCCTGCTAGTATTTCAACTGATGATAATGGAAAGATTCTTACTGAAAGAGCAGAAGCAAGAATTAAAGGAGAACCTGGAGAAATAGAAAGAGAAAAGATTGACTATGTTGATGTTTCTCCGCAGCAGTTTATTTCTGTTGCCACAGGATTGATTCCATTTTTACAAAATGATGATGCGAACCGTGCTCAGATGGGTTCTAATATGCAAAGACAAGCAGTTCCTTTGGTAAACCCAGAGGCACCACTCGTTGGAACAGGCCTTGAAAGAATGGTAGCTAGAGATTCAGGACAATTGATAGTGTCAGAAGAAGCAGGAAAGGTTATAAAAGTTGATGCAAAAGAAATTCAAGTAAAAGGAACGTCTTCAGGAAAAACAATAACATATCCTGTTAGATCTTTTGATAGAACTAATCAATATTCATGTTTCCATCAAATAGCAGTAGCCAACAAAGGAGACATAGTGAAAAAAGGAGACATATTAATTGAAGGAGGTTCAATCTCTCAAGGAAGATTAGCTCTTGGAAGAAATCTTCTTGTTGCTTTTATTTCTTGGAGAGGAAATACATTTGAAGATGCGATTGTTTTGTCAGAGAAATTAGTAAAAGAAGATGTTTTTACATCAGTTCATATTGAAGATTTCTTCTGCGATGTCAGAGAAACAAAACTTGGACCAGAACTAACTACATCAGATATTCCTAATGTAGGAGAGGATAAGCTAAAAGATTTAGATGGAGATGGAATTGTCAGAATCGGAGCAGAAGTTGGTCCTAATGATATTTTAGTTGGTAAGATTTCTCCTAAAGGTGAAGCTGATTTATCTGCTGAAGAAAGACTATTGAGAGCTATCTTCGGAGAAAAGGCTAAGGAAGTTAAAGATACTTCTTTGAGGCTTGAGCATGGAAAAAGAGGAAGAGTAACTGATGTCAAGGTTTTTGATAGAAGTGAAGGATGCATGCTCGAACCAGGAGTTATAAAAAGAATTAGGGTTAGAATTTCTGAGGTAAGAAAGATTCAAGTGGGAGACAAGCTTGCTGGAAGACATGGAAACAAGGGTATTATCGCTAAGATATTGCCAGCTGAAGAAATGCCTTTCTTAGAAGACGGTACTCCTGTTGATATCATTCTAAACCCTTTGTCAGTTGCATCAAGAATGAACCTAGGACAAATTTTAGAAACACATCTTGGTCTTGCAGTTAAGAAGTTGGACTATTTAGCAGAAACACCTTCTCTTTCTGGAGCCAATGAAAATGATATTAAAGATGAGTTAGAGAAAGCAGGATATCCAAGAAATGGAAAATTAAAACTATTTGATCCAGAAACAGGAGAATTCTTCCCAGAAAAGATTACAGTTGGATATATTTACATGATTAAGCTTGCTCATATGGTTGAGGACAAGATTCATATGCGTTCTATTGGACCATACTCATTAATCACTCAACAGCCATTAGGAGGTAAGGCTCAGTTTGGAGGACAAAGATTTGGCGAGATGGAAGTATGGGCGCTAGAAGGATATGGAGCAGCATACACTTTGCAGGAAATGTTGACTATCAAGTCTGATGATGTTGCTGGACGTGCTGCAACATATGAGTCCATATTAAAGGGAGAAAAGATTAAGAGCCCGAACATTCCGGCCTCATTCAATCTTTTGCTCGCAGAACTAAAAGCCCTTTCTTTGAATGTGATAATCAAAGGAAAAACTGAGGAAGACAACTAAATAATACAAAAATATGTTTGTATCAAATTTGGAATCAATAAGAATAAAGCTAGCCTCCCCTCAAGAAATAGTAGACTGGTCACATGGGGAAGTAACAAAACCAGAAACAATCAATTACAGGACACAAAGGCCTGAAAAGGATGGTTTGTTTTGTGAAAAGATTTTTGGTCCGACCAAAGACTATGAATGTTATTGTGGAAAGTATAAGAGAATAAGATACAAAGGAATAATTTGTGACAGATGCGGAGTTGAGGTCACCAAAGCTTCTGTAAGAAGAGAGAGAATGGGGCATATTAAATTAGCTACTCCTGTTTCTCACATCTGGTTCTTAAAAGGAGTTCCTTCAAGAATAGGATTGATTTTAGGTTTGCCTTTAGGCAAAGTTGAGGAAATTGTTTATTTTGTTTCATATGTTATTACCAAGGTTGAAGAAAATTTGAAAAAGGGAGTTTTGGAAGATATTAAAGAAGAATTCAAGAACAAAACAAAAGAAATTAAAAAGGCAACCGAAGGAAAAACT
>JAQTRG010000053.1 GCA_028711945.1 Minisyncoccota bacterium | reverse complement strand
AACGGTTATTTATGTGAAGGAGATGAAATAATCGGCAATCGTTTTGACAACCCGGAACTTTTGAAGGAGGTAGCAACTGCTAATGAGTCATCCAATTGGATGTTTATGTAGAGATTGTTTAGGCGACCACGAGCCAGAAAGTGAAGTAGTAAAGATTAAAATAGTTGACTGGATGTATGAAGATGAGATGGTCGAGGACAGAATGTATAACGCCCTTTATCCATTAAGCAAGGTTAATTTTGTGCGGATATTTCCAAAAACGATAGAAGTCATTAAAGATAAAGAAACAAGAATACAGAACTGCAAGGAGAATAAAATGAATATGATGAAATTCAGAAAGAAGCCAGTGGTAATTGAAGCAGTGCAGTGGACAGGCAATAATCCTATCCAAATCGCGTGCTTTTGCGGAAAGTATGCAGAGTTTGACGAAAGAAAAGAATTACTCTTGCTAACTTTAGAAAATAAAAAAGAAAATAAGTTTAAAACAAGTATTGGGGATTTTATCATCAAGGGAATTAAGGGAGAGTTTTACGCCTGCAAACCAGATATATTTGAAGCTACTTACGAGAAGGTAGAGTAATGCAAAAATACGGCACATCGCTTGAAGTTAGTAAGAGGTTGCAGAAGAAAGATTGGGCGAAGGAGAAGGGGTTGGTAAAATGAAAAGTATAACACACTCCTTTGATACTGAAAGATTCTTTCAAAATTTTCCAATTCCTAAAGAATACGACAATAAAGATACACGAATACAGATGTCTCACGGAGTAGAATTTGATGACTTTAAGATTATATTAACTAATAAAAAATTGCCTCCGTTGGTACTCGGAGCTTTTGACGGAGGATAAATGAGTAAATATTCTTTTGGAAAATGTATTGATTGCGGAAAACTTTCCGCGTTAAAAGATGGGCGATGTAATGATTGTAATGAAAAAACCGATATTCCAGAGTTTTTGAAAAATATATTCATAAATAAAAACGATGAATAAATATTTTAAACTTGCAGTTAACATCGCACTAAAACGCAAAAATAACCGTCATTATTATTTGGGAGCGGTTGGTATTAGAAACGATGGAAAAATAGTGATGGCATCAAATATTCCAAATCAAGAACGCAATGTTCAATGCCATGCAGAAACAAGATTGAGTAGAAAAATAGACATTGGAACCGTGGTGTATGTTGCAAGAGTGAACAAATCAGGAAATATTATTTTAAATGCAAAGCCGTGCGCCGGATGTATGAAGCATCTAAAATCAAAAGGAGCCATTGAAGTATATTACACAATTTCTAATTTTGAAACCGGGAGGATAGAATTATGAATAATTTTTTATTACAGTTTTTTCACACAACAGAAGAAGAAATAAACAAATGTTTTATAGTATCAAATACATTAGATGATATGGATTATTTTAATTGTTTTGAACGAAAATAGATTAAATATTTTAAAATGGTAAAACAAATAATCGGATACTTATTTATTTTAACATCTATATTAGATGGATTAAAATATATTTGGGCTGCAAACGCAGTAAAAAAAGCGGGAACCGCTAAAGGTAATTCTCGTAAATTTCTTTGTGCGGCAATATTTAATGATATTGTAAAACTAATTTATGGTTGCGTTATAATAGATATATTTATAATATCATCTTCTTTATTTGCTTTATTTACGATGTGTTATAATTTTTATATCGTTTATTTATTTTATCCATATAAATATAGAAATTTAAATAATTTTAAACGCCCAGGAATAATAATATATATTTATAATTCGTTGCAACCAAATAAATGGAGAAGAAGATTATGAAGAAGTATAAATTAACAATTGATAGATTTACCGGGGAAGGAGATATACCGAAAGAAAATTGGAAAGATTTAATATCGTCATTAGTGCTATGCGGTTATGAAGTATATGGCGATGATGAAAAAATTATATTTAATTTGGGTTGTGATGACATAGTAGAAGAAATATCATGAAAATAATTAAATCGAATGAATATTTAAAAAACAAAACTCTTGCAGAAAAACTGTTAAAACAAACAGTTTTATCTTCTGAAGCAGTTGAACACGATACGTGCGTTCACTGGATTGAATTAGATGATGAATGTGGAAAACTATTTGAATATCTTATAAAAACATACACTAACGAAGGCGACCTTGTACTTGATAACTGTGCTGGTAGTGGCACAACAGGAGTAGCTTGTAAAAACCTAAACAGAAACTATATTCTTATAGAAAAAGAACCTGAATACATAGACATTATAAATAAAAGATTAGAGTCCACATCTCATTAACTGTAGGAATGATGATTTGTATTTTGTAGAAATGGAAGATATTCAAATAACTATTTGTAATATAGATTTTATATTACAGTTTAAAAATTAAGGAGAAATAACATGCCCAGAGGACGACCAAAGAAAAGTCAAATAGAATCAAGTAAAATTATTGAAGTCGAAAATGACAAAAAAGAAGATTATGAGATAAAACAAGAAGAAAAAAAAGTTATATTAACTGATAAAGAGAAGAAAACAAATGTTGTTTTGCGAGAATTAAATAAAAGTTTGGGCGGTGAATTTTTAAAACCCGCATCACAAGTTCTTCAAAGAGAGCGACTGCCGTTTAAACAGTTTAATTTGAATAAATTGACCGGCGGTGGAATACCATACGGAACATTCACAACTATATATGGCTCGAAGGGATGTAGCAAAACCACAATTGCATATAATTTAATTTCAGAAGCACAAAAACGCGGAGATATTTGTTTATATGCGGATATTGAGCGTAGCTATGACCCTATATGGGCAAAAAAATGCGGGGTTGATGTTGATAAATTGATTTATGGAGCGTTTTATTTAGCAGAACAGCCACTTGATGTTATAATAAAAATTTGTAAAGAAAAAGCAATTCAGTTTGTAGTTGTTGATTCAATAAATGGACTTTCTCCAAAAAATGAACAGATACAAGGAAAAACAAAAGAACGGTCCGTTGAGGATGACTCGATGGCTCTTATCGCCCGTAAGCTTTCACAATTTTTTAGAATGGCAGTTTCGTATGTTGCGGAGGCAAAATGCGCGGTTTTGCTTATTGGACAATCCAGAATGGATTTGGGAAGTTTTATTAAATTAGAAACATTATCTGGCGGGCATGCTTTATTGCATTACTCAAGACTTATTTTAAAGGTTAGAAGAGGACAAGGGGCGGAAGCTCCAACCGAAAAAGTTGATGAAACAACGGATGATGTTGATAAAGACGGAAATCCTGTTGTTAAAAAAGTAGAAAAAAAGGTTGGATTTGATTTAGTAGTAAAAGTAGAAAAATCACAGATAGATGGGTGTGTTGAAAATGAAGAAGTCCATATGCAATTTTATTATACTGAAGGCATAAAAGATTAAATTTTGCCCGTAAACGCCTTAATTTCAGTTTAACGGGTATTTTGCCGTACTCTGGGGATATCGTGCTTCTACGGGGCTAAAAACGGCTTAAAAAGGGTATTCTGCGAGAGTTTGCGGTGGTTTTTTGCCGCTTGGAAATATAATTTGCAAGAAAAACATTATTTTTGGTATATTTA
>JAQTRG010000052.1 GCA_028711945.1 Minisyncoccota bacterium | reverse complement strand
TTTGTATAAAAAGAAGCAAGATACCAGAAAATGGATTAAATTTAGTCTCTTTATAAAGATTAATCATCTGCTGTGCCTGCTTATCTTTATCATCTTTATATTTTTCTTGTATTTCTTTAAGTCTTGGCTGTATCTCAGCCATTGCTTTTTGAGATTCTAAAGCTTTCTCGTTTAATGGATTTGTTAAAAACTTTATCAAAAGAGTTAAAACAATTACTGCTACCCCAAAATTTCCGGTTATAACATAAAACCAAACTAAAAAGTTCAGCATTGGCTGATAGAGTAGGGAATTAAAAATTAATGTAAAAATGTTCACGTTGTTTTTATTTAATTAAGCCTCCTTTTTTAAAAAGAACATCTGTTTCTTTTTTTATTTCTTCAAAAGATAAATCTTTGATTACTGGCAAGGCAACAATAACAATACTAAGTCCCTTATCAATATCATCCTTTTTCTCTCTTGTCGCCTCTCTTAGCCTTCTTTTAACTTTATTCCTTTCTACCGCCTTCTTAGAAACTTTTTTACTTACCACAAATCCAATTTTTGTTCTGTTAGTTCCATTATCAAGAAACTTTAAAAAAAAGCTGTTGCCCCTTACAATTCTTCCTCCCTTAAAAACAGCTTCAAACTCTTTCTTTTTTTTTAACCTGTTTTCTTGAGACAACATTAAATTAAACAGATAATTTCTTTCTGCCTTTATTTCTTCTTTTCGCTAAAATCTTCTTCCCGCTGCTATCCTTAGACCTCTCCAAGAATCCGTGAGCTCTCTTTCTTTTCTTTTTCTTTGGTTGATATGTTAAACTCATGTTTTTTTATTATTTATTACATTTCAAATATACCAAAAAAAGAGCGTTTGGTCAATTAAAATTTGTTCCTTGTTTTGCTTTAAAATTATGAACCTTTTGTCCACGGACTGTCCACAGACAGATATTAAAGCCTTGATTTTATAAGGCTTTTTGCCGTATTGACAATTTTTAAGGTATAATAGGGGAAAGATAAAAATCAAACATATGACCAACGAAGAACTCTGGCAATCAGTATTGTCTCAAATACAATTGAATATCTCTCCCGCTAATTTTGCTACATGGTTCGCCAATACTAAAATATCAACAATAGAAGATAGTGACGTGATCGTTTCTGTCCCAAACTCCTTTTCAAAAGAATGGCTCGAACAAAAGTATCACAAAGAAATACTTAGAATATTGAAATCTCTAGATGAAAACATTAAAGAGATTAAGTATGTGGTCAATCCTATTAATGTAAAATTATCTAACATAGACAAAAAATCATTTAAAAAGGAAGACTTGAATGAACAATTGGGTTTTTCTGAGTTAGAAGTAAGCAAGGACACCAATCTTAATCCTAAGTATACTTTTGACAACTTTATCATCGGACCATTCAATGAGATAGCATATGCTGCTGCCATGTCTATTGTTGAAGATCCTGGCAAAAACTACAACCCACTATTTATATATGGAGATGTTGGTTTAGGAAAAACTCATTTAGTCCAAGCAATAGGGAATAAGATTAAAGAAAACGATCCTGGCAAAAAAGTTAAATATGTTGCCGCTGAAAAGCTAATTTCTATTATTGTTACTGCTATTAGGAATCAAAGCATAGAAGATTTAAAAAAGAATTTAAGAGAATTAGATGTTATTATTGTCGATGATATCCAATTTCTTGCCGGCAAAGACAAAACTCAAGAAGAATTTTTCCATACATTTAATTCTTTATACCAAAAAAACAAACAAATTATTTTATCCTCTGACAGACATCCAAACAATATCCCAGCCATTACAGAAAGACTGAAGTCAAGATTTAATGGAGGAATGATTGCTGATATAAATATACCTGATTACGAAACAAGACTCGCTATTTTAAAACAAAAAACTGAAGAAAAAAACGTAATTATTCCCGCAGATATTCTTGAATATATGGCTAACAATATACAAAAAAACATTAGAGAGCTAGAAAGTGCTGTTAATAGAATGGCTATATATAGAAAGACAAACAAAACAATAGGACTAGATGACGCTAAAAAACTTTTAAAAAACATTATTGTTTCTCCGTCTAAAATAACAAATTACAAAAAGATTGTAGAAACCGTTACCGAGTTCTACGATATTCCAAGCGGAAACCTCTTCTTTACATCAAGAAAAAAAGAGTTTGCTAGGCCAAGACAGATATCCATGTATTTATTGAAAAAAGAGCTAAAAATGTCTTATTCTGAAATTGGAAGAAAATTTGGAGGAAAAGATCACACAACAGTAATCCACGCATATCAACTTATTGAAAAAGAATATGAAGAAAACGACAAGGTAAGACAAGAAATAGAATTAATTTTACAAAGAATCTACAGCAAATAATGTTGAAAAGCTGTGGTATAAATTAGGAGAAGGTTCTGTAGAAAATATGGACAAAAACAAGCACAAAAAAGTTATCAAATTAAATCCCCAAGACTCTCTTCTGAAAACTACCAGATTATCCACATTGAACATTTCGAAAAGCATTTATATAATAAAGATAAATTAAAATTAACAAAAATTTGTCCACAAAAATAGCATTACTAATAACAATAATAAATAAATTAAATTATTAATATGAACTTTACCATTTTGACCAAAGAATTAAAAAAAGGAATAGGAGCAGCAGAAAGAGTAACAGGAAAAAACTTAACACTTCCTATTCTTGATAATCTTTTAATAGAAGCATTACCAAACTTTCTTAAGGTTTCCTCTACAGACCTTGAAGTTGGAATACAATGGTGGGGATTATGTAAAACAGACAAAGAAGGAAAAATAGCAGTTCCTGCTAGATTATTCAATCAATTAATAGGGTCCTTGCCAGAAGACAAGGTTAATATTAAAGAAAAAGGAAATTCTTTAATTATAGAAGCAAAGAATTTTAAAACACAACTAAAAGGATTTTCTGCAGATGATTTTCCAATAATCCCAACTTTTCTAAAAGATACATATATTGAAATAGATGGGAAGAAATTAAAAGAAGGACTATCTAGTGTTGTTGATGTTGCTAGTCCTTCTCAAATTAGACCAGAAATATCAGGAATATTGTTTGTGTTTGATAAAAATTCTGCAAAACTAGTTGCGACAGATAGTTTTAGATTAGCAGAAAAAATAGTTAATTTAAAAACAGGATTTAAAAATTTATTTAATAAAGAAATAACATTTATCCTTCCACAGAAAACAGTTAAAGAATTAATTAATATTTTAACTGACGAAGAAAAAAGCATAAGAATTTATGTTTCAGAATCGCAGATATTATTTGAAACATTTTTACCCAATGGAGAACATTCGGAAATTAATTTAATTTCAAGACAAATAGATGGAGAATACCCATCTTACCAAGAAATTATTCCTAAGGAATCAAAAACAAAGATAATTTTAAACAAAGAAGAGTTTGCTAAACAAATTAAAACAGCAGGATTGTTTGGAGGCAGAACTAATGAAGTAGTTTTAAAAGCAGAAGCAAAAGGAAAAGAATTAGAGGTGTTAAGCCAAGATTCAGACCTTGGAGAAAGCGAATCAATGATACCTGTTAAAATAGAAGGAGATTCCTTAAGAGTTTCTTTT
>JAQTRG010000051.1 GCA_028711945.1 Minisyncoccota bacterium | reverse complement strand
AGTAGGAGTAATTGCTGCTCAAGCTATTGGTGAACCAGGAACTCAATTAACCATGAGAACATTCCATACTGGTGGCGTTGCTGGCGAAGCAGATATTACTAGAGGCTTGCCTAGAATTGAAGAGGTTTTTGAAAGAAGATCTCCTAAAGGAGAAGCAGAGATGTGTTTGAAAGATGGAAAGGTTATAGAAGTTGATGACAAAAAAGGAATCATCAAAATAATGACTATTAAAGATGGTGATAAGAAAAAGGAAGACGATGTAGTTGAATATGAAGTTTCTCCTAATATAGAAATTCTTGTTAAGGCAGAAGATACAGTTAAGAAAGGACAGGTTTTATGTGCTGGCTCGATAGACCTTAAAAAATTGTTTAAGCTGTTAGGCAAAAAAGCTGTTCAAGAATATATTATTAAAGAAATTCAAAAAGTGTATGTTTCTCAGGGTGTATCAATTAATGATAAACACGTTGAGGTTATCGTAAGGCAGATGTTCTCAAGGGTAAGGATTAGAGATGGTGGAGATAGTCGCTATAGTCAAGACGAAATTATCTCAAGAGCTAAAATGCTTGAAGAGAATGAGGTTTTAGAAAAAGCAGGGAAGAGGTCAATGAAGGCAGACGACATGCTTTTAGGAATTTCAAAAGTTGCTCTTAATACTGATAGCTTCTTGTCAGCCGCATCTTTCCAAGAAACATCAAGAGTTTTAATCGAAGCATCTTTAAGAGGACAAGAAGATGCTCTTAAAGGGCTTAAAGAAAATGTTATCATTGGTAAACTAGTTCCAATTGGCACAGGTTTAAGGTATAATAAAGGGGATAAATAATTTAATCCTTTTATAAGCCATGAAAAAAAAGAAAGTAAAGAACCGAACGAAAAAAAATAATCCAACTAAAAAGATTAACGAGGCAGTTGAAGAATTCGGTAGCAGATTTTCTTTTAGCATCCCAGATAAAATTAAAAGATATCTCTATTCATCTTTATTTTTCTTGCTTGCTATAATATTTGTTTTTTCATTTTTGGGTAAGGCAGGAGTTGTTGGTAATTCCTTGGAAGATATCTTTTATTTTCTCATCGGTAACGTTATTTTTATAATTCCTGTTTTATTTATTATCTTTGGATTGGTATTTTTGAAGGATGACGAAGCATTTAAAGATGCTAAAAATTCTCTAATTCTTTCAACCGCTATTTTACTCTTAGGAGTGTGCGGCATTTTTGGTTTAGCAGAAATTAATACTGACAAAGCTCTTGCAGATACTTTTATTTGGAGCCACGCTGGTACAGGTGGCTGGATTGGTTATGCTGTTTCATGGCCATTATTATATGGCTTTGATTATCCTGTAACCCTTGCTTTGTTTATAATCGCTATAATTGTTTCTTTGTGGATTATAATTCAACCTTTTAGGCGCGTGATTGAAGAATATGAAGATGAGGAAGAAATTAAAATAGAAGTTAAAAAAGAAGAATCAAAATTACCTAAATTTAGTTTTGAGAAAATTCTTCCTAAGCTAGAAAAGAAAGAAGATACTTCTAAAATTGAAGCGAAAAAAAATGACGGACTTAAAACTTTTGAACAAAAGAAAAGTGAGAATAAGGAATATAAATATCCTCCGCTAGATTTATTATCAAAGAAAAGTGGCAATCCTGAAGGAGGGGACATTACTTATAATTCTTCTGTTATTAAGAGAACTTTACAAACTTTTGGTATTCCAGTAGAAATGGCTGAGATCAATATCGGACCAACGGTAACGCAATATACATTAAAACCAGCTGAAGGGATTAGGCTTTCCAAAATTACAACTTTGCAGAATGATTTGGCTCTAGCTTTAGCTAGTCCAACAATTAGAATAGAATCTCCTATCCCTGGGAGATCTTTGGTTGGCATTGAAATTGGGAACAAAAAGAGGGCTGTTGTAGGGTTGAGGGAAGTATTAGATACAAAGGAGTTTAAAGACTCTCCTGCGCCCCTTTTAATGGCTTTGGGAAGGGATGTAAAGGGCGAACCATCGTTTGCTGATTTAGCTGAAATGCCCCATTTGTTAGTTGGTGGAACTACTGGTTCTGGAAAAACTATTTGTTTGAATTCAATAATTTTAAGCTTGTTGTACAGGAATAGCCCTTCCGAAATGAAATTGATTTTGGTTGATCCAAAAAGAGTAGAATTTCCAGTCTATGCTAATCTTGAACATTTATTATGTCCTGTTATTTATGATGCTAACCAAACTTTAGTTTCTTTAAAGTGGTTGGTTGGAGAAATGGAAAGAAGATTTACAGTTCTAGCTGGAGGTCATAGTAGAGACATTGGTTCATACAATGAGAAGATGGAAAAGAAGGGCGAAGAAAAACTTCCATATATTGTTTTAATTATTGATGAGCTAGCTTCTTTAATGAGTGCTAGGGGAAAAGAAATTGAATCATACATTGTTAGGTTGGCTCAGATGTCTAGGGCAACTGGAATTCATTTAATTTTAGCAACCCAAAGGCCATCAGTTGAAGTTATTACTGGTTTGATTAAAGCAAACATCACATCAAGGATTGCTTTGAAGGTAGGTTCATTAATTGATTCAAGAACTATTCTTGATTCTTCTGGTGCTGAGAAATTACTAGGAAGAGGAGACATGCTTTTAATGTCAAAAGAAGCTTCTAAACCAAAAAGAGTTCAAAGTCCATATATTTCTGAAACAGAGATTAAAAAAGTAGTTAATTGGATTACTGATTCTAGCGTTGAGATTAAAGAAACAAAAACAGAAGAGCTGGGAGATTCTTTTATAGAAACAGAGGAAGAAAAAGAAGAAGGTTCTTTAGCTGGAGAATTAAATAAAGCGCTTGAAACACCAGAGGCACAGATGGATAATTTCTTTTCTAAAGAAGACCCAATGTATGACGAAGCAAAGAGAACAGTTATTCAATCTCGTAAAGCATCTACTTCATTGTTGCAAAGAAGGTTGGGTATTGGTTATGCAAGAGCAGCTAGACTAATGGATATTCTTGAAGAAAGAGGAGTAGTTGGTCCTCAGGATGGAGCTAAACCAAGAGAGGTGTTTATAGCCGAAGAATCTCAAGTCAATAGTTCAGAAGAAGAAATTGAATAAATAAATATATGGCAAGAAAAAAAATAGAAGAAAAAGAAAAAATCAATTTAGCAGAAGCTATTTCTGAGATAAGGGAAAGGTTCGGCGAAGGAGCTATAATGAAATTGAAAGATGCTCAAAAAGCCAATGTAGATGTTATTCCTACAGGTTCTTTTTCTCTTGATTTAGCATTGGGAGTCATGGGAATTCCTCGTGGAAGAATTACTGAAATATATGGAGGAGAGAGTACGGGAAAAACTACATTATCTTTAAGTATTTTATCAGAGTCTCAGAAACAAGGAGGGGTAGCAGCCTTTATCGATGCTGAGCATGCTCTTGATCCAGATTATGCTAAGAAGATTGGAGTTAACACAGATGATCTTTTAATTTCTCAACCTGATTCAGCTGAACAAGGATTGCAAATTGTAGAGAGTTTAGTTAGGTCTGGCGAGGTTGATATAATAGTTGTTGACTCAGTAGCTGCTTTAGTTCCCAAGGCAGAAGTAGCAGGAGAAGTGGGAGAGTTGCAGATTG
>JAQTRG010000050.1 GCA_028711945.1 Minisyncoccota bacterium | reverse complement strand
GAACAAATTATGCGTATTGCCCAAGAAATGGCAGGCTTTACTTTATCAGAAGCAGATATCTTAAGAAAAGCCATTGGTAAGAAGATTGAAAAGCTTTTAATGGAGCAGAAAGAAAAGTTTGTTAATGGAATGAAGAAAAATGATGTTAATGAAAGGATTGCACTTGAAATTTGGCATTGGATTGAACCATTTGCCAGATATTCTTTTAATAAAAGTCATGCTGCTTGTTATGCCATCATTGCTTATGAAACAGCATATCTTAAAGCTAATTATCCAGTTGAATACATGGCTGCTCTATTAACTTCAGAAGGATCTGACATTGAAAGAATTGCTACTTTAATTGAAGAGTGCAATAAAATGGCAATTGAGGTGTTGCCACCAGACATAAATGAAAGTTTCAGCAACTTCAGTGTGGTGCCAAAGAAAAACCAGATTAGGTTTGGATTAACAGCCATTAAAAATGTTGGGTATAATATTGTTGAACAGATAATTGATGAAAGAAAAAAGAACGGTCAGTATATTTCAATTCAAGATTTCATTTCTAGGGTAAATGGTAAAGTATTAAACAAGAAATCATTAGAGAGTTTAATTAAAGCAGGCGTATTTGATACTTTAGAAGAAAGAAACAAGATTCTACACAATTTAGAGAAACTTTTGCAATGGTCAAAAGATGATAAAAGAATAAAAGAAAGCGGACAAAAGGGTCTTTTTGTCTCTGTGTCTCATAATACTATAACCTTAGACCATATTGACGCAATCAATGAATATGATAAATTGAACTGGGAGAAGGAATTGCTCGGTCTTTATGTTAGTGGCCATCCTTTGGAAAAGCATAGAGAGATGCTAAATAACATGTCTACATCAATTAAAAAGATTACCACTGATCTAGGAGGGCAAATCATTGTCCGTTCCCCTTTTGAAAAATACATAATTCAAGGAGAATTAGTAACCATTGGAGGAATCATTTCAAGCATCAAGAAAATCACTACCAAGAAAGGACAAGTAATGATGTTTATAAAAGTTGAGGATCTAACTGATAGAATAGAAGTAGTGGTATTCCCTTCAATGATTGAAAAGAATCCAGAAGTATTTAAAGAAAACACAATTGTTACAATTACAGGCAGGACTGATGTTAAAGATGGTTCTCCTAAGATAATTGCTAATGAAGTAGAAGAAATATTAGAATCATAAAAAACATATGGAAAACAACTTTAGACATTCTTTTGCACACATTTTAGCTCTTAGCGTAAAAGAGCTTTATCCTGATGCCAAATTTGGAACAGGACCAGACATTGAAAATGGTTTCTATTACGACCTTGAAACAAAAACACCCATCACTGATGAATCATTAAAAACAATTGAGAAAAGAATGAAAGAAGTTTTAAAAAGAGATATTGTTTTTAAACAAAAATTAGTTACTAAGGCAGAAGCAAAGAAAATATTTAAAGATCAGCCATATAAGCTAGAAATATTAAAGGATATAGAGGGAGACGAAGTATCAATATATGAAACAGGAGACTTTGTTGATCTTTGCGCTGGACCTCATGTTAAAACAACAAAAGATTTAAATCCTGATGGTTTTAAATTAGATAAAGTTGCAGGAGCATATTTTAGAGGAGATGAAAAGAATCCAATGTTAACTAGAATATATGGGTTAGCATTTAATACAAAAGAGGAGTTAGACAATTATTTAACATTAAAAGAAGAAGCTGAGAAAAGAGACCATAGAAAACTAGGGAGAGAATTAGATTTATTTCACACAAATGAGGAAGCTGGAATTGGATTGATTCTTTGGCACCCCAAAGGAGCAATTTTATGGAGAATAATTGAAGATTTTTGGCATGCAAAACATTTAGAGAATGGCTATGATTTAGTTAGGTCTCCGCACATAGGTAATCGTAAATTATGGGAGCATTCTGGCCATTGGGGTTATTATTCTTCTTCAATGTATCCTCCTCTTGAGATCAGCCAGTCTCTTGAAGAATTAAAAGAAAACAAAAAGGCAACTGAACCAGAACAGTTTTTGTTAAAACCAATGAATTGTCCTTTTCATATCTTGATATACAACAACAAACCACGTTCATATAGAGAACTTCCTTTGCGTTGGGCTGAAGCAGGAACAGTGTATCGATTTGAGAAAAAAGGAGAACTTTCTGGTCTTACTCGTGTGAGAGGTTTTACTCAAGATGATGCCCATATTCTTTGCAGGAAAGATCAGGCAGAAGAAGAATTAAAAAAAGTAATTGATTTTATTCTTTTCATATATAAATCATTTGGTTTTGATGTTGAATCAGTTAAAGTTTACCTTTCTTTAAGAGATCCTAATAATAAAGAAAAATACGCAGGAGACGATGAAGGCTGGAATTTTACAGAATCAATTTTAAGAAAAGTTGCCAAAGAGAAAGGATTGAATTTTAAGGAAGAATTAGGAGAAGCTGCTTTTTATGGTCCTAAATTGGATTTCAAAATTAAGGATGTTTTGGGAAGAGAATGGCAGTGCTCTACCCTACAATTTGATTTTAATCTTCCTGAAAGATTTAATATGGTTTTTACAAATGAAAAAGGAGAAAAAGAAAGAACATATATGTTGCATCGAGCACTATTAGGTTCTTTTGAAAGATTTATCGGTCTTCTAATTGAACATTATGCAGGTGCATTTCCTTTTTGGTTATCCCCTGTTCAAATAAAAATATTACCTATTAGTGATAAGTTTAATGATTACGCAGAAGAAATTAAAAAACAATTAAAAGAGTTTAGAGTTAAAATATCTGATGAAAAAGAAACAATCTCTAAGAAAATTAGAGAAGGAGAAATGGAGAAAGTCCCCTATCTATTAATTGTTGGAGAAAAAGAAAAGAGCTCTGATACGGTTAGTATAAGAAAAAGAGGAGAAGGAGATATTGGAGCAAAAACAATTAGTCAATTTAAAGATATTATAATTAAAGATAAATAATATATGAAAAAATTATTAATTTGTTTTGCAATTCTCTTGTGTTCTGCTTCATTTGTTTTTGCAGAGACAGGACTAAACACTCCTGACCCCACTCTTTTACCAGACAGTCCTTTCTATTTTCTAAAAGATGTGGGCAGAAGCGTACAAATGCTTTTTACCTTTGACCCAGTTAAAAAAGCTGAATTAAGAATGGACTTTACTAATCAAAAACTAGCTGAAGCTAATAAATTAGCAGAAAATAGTCCAAATAATGAAAGTGCAATTACTAAAGCATTAGAGAATTATAGACAAGAAGCACAGAAGTTAAAAGATTACGCAAGTACATTGAATAAAAACAATCCTGATAATGGAAATTTACTAAATGAAATAACAGAAAACAATATTATTCATCAAAATGTGTTAGAGAATATTGAAAACATGGTCAATAATAAAGATAAGGCTAAAGAAGTAAAGAGCCAATCTTTAGAGATTTTAACTAATACTTCTTTTGAAGTTGCTAGTCCAGAAGATGTAAAAGAAAATATTGAACAGAGTATGCAAAGCCAAGGAATGACTGAAACTAAAAAAGTAGAGATGTTAAAGAATATGGAGGAAATTATTCCAGAAGAAAGCAATAAGATGATAATGGTTCAAATTCAAGAAACAGTTATTAGCCAAGGTATTAGCAATACAAGTTTAAGCGCCGAGGACCAAGCAAAGATTCAAGCTCTTGCGCAAGAGTTAACT
>JAQTRG010000005.1 GCA_028711945.1 Minisyncoccota bacterium | reverse complement strand
GTGCTATTCTTAAATTTTTATTAATAGCATAAGCTCCTCCGTGAATTCTTACCAGATAATAAAACTGCTTATCTTTTGTTTGAGATATAAAGTTTCTTATCTTTGCACTTTGCTTTTCCAATTCAACAGCTTGAAGAATCAATTGTTTTTCAATATGCACACGTGGGTCAATCATAACTCATCTCCCCTTATTCAATTAAAGGGTACTGCCTAAGAAATACTATGATTTATTCAGCTTGTCAAGCTCTTCTTTAACTATTTTTCTATCATCCCAAGCAATCTTTTTTCCTTCTGCCACACATATCCATGGTTCACATCCTTTGCCAGTAATGACAACTACATCATTTGGACTAGCTAATTTAAGAGCAGCATTAATTGCTTCCCTTCTATCAAATATCTTTTGAGCCTTAGGAGACCCTTTTGCCACATCATTAATTATTCCCATTGGGTCTTCATCATATGGATCTTCATTAGTAATAATAATGATATCACCATACTTGTCAGCAATCTCTCCCAAAACAGGCCTTTTCCATTTATCTCTGCCTCCGCCACATGAACCTAATACACAAATTAATTTACCTTGAGTTGGTTTTAAAAACTTATAAACTTTCTCTAATGCAACTGGAGTAAAAGCATAATCAACAAAAACTCTAAATGGTTCAAATATTATTTGTTCCATTCTTCCTGCAATTTGATCAACTTTTAATACTGCTCTCCTGCAAGTCTCTAAGTCAACTCCCTGAGAAACTCCTATGCTTATTCCAGCCAAAACATTATAAACATTAAATTCGCAAAGAAGCTTTGTTTCAAAATCAATTCCATTAACTTTAAATTTAGAACCATCAGAGCCAACGCTAACATTACTTCCCCTTATCCTTGCATCTAAATTATCTATCCCGTACCCAAAAATCTCATTAGCTTTAAAGCCTAAAAAGTATTCAGCATGCTTATCGTCTAAATTAATTATGTGCGCTCCTTTAACTGAATTAAAAAATTCTCCTTTGGCTTTCTTGTAATTTTCAAACCCTCCATGAGCTTCGATATGTTCTGGATTAAGATTAGTAATTGCTGCTACCTGAAAATCGATAAACCTATGACGATGCTGTTTTACCCCCTCTGATGTTACTTCAATAATAGCGTAATCACAGCCTTCTTTGACCGCATCTTTTAAAAACTTCTGCAAAATAAATCTTCCAGGCATTGTCATTTTAAGCTTATTCTCTACCTCTTTTCCGCCGAATATAAAAGATATAGATGAAGAAGTAGCTACCTTGTGCCCTGCTTCAGTTAAAATACTAGAAGCGATACTGATAACAGTAGACTTTCCACCAGTTCCAGTAACCCCAATAACTTTTATTTTCTTTGAAGGAAATCCATATATAAGAGCACTAATAAAAGACAAGCTCAAATGATATGAATTAATTATAAATTTTGGAATATATTTTTTCCAATTCATCTTCCTAAATATTTTAATGCTTCTTTTAATCTCTTCTCTGCTCCGATGATATCTTCTGATACCATAGCAACTGCATCAGCTACTTCTTGCTTTGAAAAACCCAAAGCGACTAGTGCGTCAAAGATGTCATCTTTTTTAATCTTCTTAGATGCTGTTGGTTTTTTTATTTCTTTAATCTTCCCCGTTATCTCTAATAATATCTTTTGCAATCTTTTCACACCAACTCCTTTAACGTCTTCTGGCAATTCTCCTTGCTCTAAAGATTCTTTTAATTTCTCAAGAGATCCAGCTACCGCAAGACTCATCGCTGTCTTAGGTCCCACCCCTTGAACGCTCTTTAATGTTTTAAATAATTCTAATCTCTCTGGAGTTAAAAATCCATATAATTCAATAATCTTTTCTCCTAAAAACAAATAGGTATAAACATCTCTTTCTTGGCCAACATTCACTGCTCTTAAGTCTGAAGGAGACATGTGCACGTCAAAACCAATACCACTTTTATCAAGAATCACCTTTTTATCGTCTTTGTATATAATTTTTCCTAAAATATGACTTATCATCGAATCCATTATAACATAAAAGAAAAAACTTGCATTATTCCTTAATTTAGTGTATATATATGGCATATGCCAGTTACAAAAACAACAAAAAGAAGGGTTTCTCAAAATTTGAGAAAAAAAGTAATAAATCAAAAAAGAACCCTAAAAATGAGAGGACTCCTTAAGGAAGCTAATGTTTTGGTTTTGGGCAAAAGCAAAGAAGATTTAAAAAAGATGCTTCCTGAAATATATAAAGCGATAGATAAAGCAGCTAAAATAGGCGTGATAAAAAAGAACACAGCTGCAAGAAAGAAATCGAGAATAACTAAAAAGATTGACGCTATCAAATAAAACAAAATCGGGCTATCCCGATTTTTTGTTTAAAGTATTTCCTTTATCTCCTTTAATTCCTTAATTTGCTTCCAAGATTCTTTTAATAATCCTTCACAATCACTATTCATAGCTATCCCGTGCTTAGTCATTTTAAATGCTCCTATATCATTATCCCCATCTCCAACATGAATAATTTCTTCAAGAGAAACTCCTTCTTTTTCTGCAATATCACCCAAGCATTCTTCTTTAAACTCTCTGCTGCCAGAATCATTACACCTGCTAGCAATTTCAATCAAATCTCCTTTATCGTCAAAAATAAAATAAGACCCTGCATAATACCCGTCTAAGCCTAGCTTATCAACTAAACATTCTAAATATAAATCAACAGAACATGATATTAAATATATTTTATATCCTTTATCTTTTAAATGCTTAATAACCTCTTCTGCTCCATCTTTCATCTTGCACTCCCTCATCCAAACATTGCATATATATTCTCTATTTGCTTTTTCTGTTTTCTTAAAAGCATTTGATAAATCTTTCCAGAATTGATCCTTTCTAATTTCTTTATCGTAAAGTTTCTGGAAAATATCATCTATTTCTTTTTTAATCTCTGGCTTGTCTTCTGTAAATAAATCCCAAGAATTCCAATTAACCAAAGTTCCATTTACATCAAAACAAATTATTTTCATATTTCTGTTATTAATAAATCTATTGCAATGTTTTGATCTATTTTACCAACTTTTATCTGCGAATCAAGATCAACTATCCTTGCATATATCTTTTTAAGATCTTCTAGTGAAAAATCCCTTGATTGTGACAATGATTTACTAAAAACAAATGGATGCATTCCTAAGTCATATGCCCTCTCTCCATCACTAGATTTTACTGAAATAATATTCCTTATCTGCGAAGCAATTGTAGCCAATAAAAGTATAGCAGATTCTCCTTTCTCAATATGTTTTTTAATTAAACCTATTGCTTTTTTCTTATTTCTCTGAGCTATAGCATCTACTGTATCAAAGATATTTGTTTCATTGTTCGGATTAACCAAGGTCTTAATATCTTTCTCTGTTATTTCTTCTTTACTATAATTAACCAGCTTCATTATCTCATTTGATAACTGCCATAAATTCCCCTGAACCATATCTGTAAGCATGACTAAAGCTTTTTGATCTATTTTTCCTCCCAACTTTTCCACTTCTTTTCTTGTCCAATCTTTTAACTTTTCTCCTTTTAATGGTTCAAATTTTTCTACCTTTGCTACATCATTTAAAAACACCAACAATCTATCTTTTACAGGGATATCATTTGATTCGAACAAAAGAAGTATATTTTCTGAGTTATTAAGAATATCTCCTTGCTCTATTAAGTCTTCTTTTAATTTAGAATTAGAAAAAATATCTAGAAGAACTACTAACTTTTTTTCTTGAAACATGGAAACCATTAATATTTCATTTTTTAAGTCAGCAAAAGAAGTTCCTTTTGCTTCCATATATCTTAAATTTAGCCCACTTTTGTGTTTTTTCTTGTGATCTTCCATCAGCTCATCAAGCTTTCTTTTCGCTCTATATGAATCTTGACCGTAAAAAAGTATAATCATTTTTTAATTTGACAACTGGGACAGAAAAAAGAACTTCTGCCTCCTTGTTTAATTCTTTTAATCTTTTTCCCACACCTTAAACATTCCTTGCCCTCCCTTTGATAGACTTTAACAATAGAATGGAATCCTCCTTTCTCTCCTGAAATAGTTCTAAAGTCAGAAAAGCTGTCTCCCTTTAATTCAATTGATTTTTTAAGAATTCTTCTCATCGCTAAATATATTCTCTTCAAATCATTTTTGTCTAAATTGATAATACTCTCTTCTGGATGCACTTTGGCTTCAAATAATATCTCTGAAGCATATATATTGCCTATGCCTACGATAAAATTCTGGTCCATCAATATCTGCTTTATCTTCCCTTTCTTTTTCTGAAACAAACTTTGAAACCTTTCCAATGTAAAACTATCTTCCATTGGCTCAGGCCCTAGCTTTAAAAGCTCATTTTCTAAGTCTTCTTTTTTCCACAACTCAATCTTAGCAAATTTTCTTGAATCAGATAAGGCTATCTGTCTCCCATCATCTAAAAAAAATACTACATGCAAAAATCCATTTATTGGATCACTAGACAAGATACCATTCTCTTTTGAAGTCCACTTATTATCCTTTAACAGCCACTCTCCCAAAAGAAGATGTCCCGTAATCTTCTGATGAACCAATAAAATATATCCTGAAGAAAGATCTATTAAAATATTCTTTCCCCTTCTCCTTATATCAATTATTTTCTTCTTTTTTAATTTCTCCCTGAAACTCTCAAATGTTGAATTTTTAATTATTGACTTTGTGTCTGTCCAAGTATCAAGAAAGGTCCTATCAAGGACCTCTGCTTTTAATTCTCTAACTATTGTTTCTACCTCTGGTAATTCTGGCATTATCCTAAAATACTTTTTAATTTATTAACTATTTCTTGTGGTGTAAAATGTGCTTTAACTAAAAAATCTTTTGCTCCTAGTTTAAGGCCCTTTTCAATGTCTTCACTTTGTCCCAAATTAGATAAAATAATAATTGGGATGTTGGCTGTTGTTGGATCTTTTTTCGCTCTCTCTAAAACTTCAAAACCATTAATGCCAGGAAGTATTAAATCTAATAAAACAACCTCAGGCTTTTCTGCTTTAATCTTTTCAAGTCCTTCTTCTCCATCAGCAGCCGTTGAAACCTCAAAATCTAAGCTTAAAAGCTTTTTATTCATCAGCTCCCTTAAAAATTTGTCATCTTCAATTAAAAGTATTTTTTTGAACATATGCTTTGATTAATTTTATATCCTTTTGGGATAGAGGTCAATACTACTTCTTTGCAAAAGGCAATGTAAAACAAAAGGTTGTCCCGCTATTCTCCTTTGACTCAAACCATATTTTACCTTTATGAGCTTCGACTATATTCTTTGCTGTATATAGTCCTAGCCCAGATCCTTCTGTTTCTAACGCAACAACATTGTCTCCTCTAAAAAACTTTGAAAAAATTCTTTCTTTTTGATTCTCTGGTATCCCCACACCAGAATCAATAATTTTAAAACTAGCTTCATTTTCTAGCTTTTCCATAACTATTTTGATATCACCCCCATCTTTGCTATATTTAATAGCATTTTCTAAAAGATTCTGGACAACAAGACCTATTTTTTCTTTATCAACAAAAACCTCAGGAATTAACTTCTTAGGAACATCTATATCTATCTTTAAATTTTTCATTTTCAAACTTTCTGCAGAGCTTTTGACAATACCATCTACTATATCTTCAAGTTGCATATTCTCTTGCTTATACAAAAATCTTCCTTCTTCAATTCTTGAAACATTAAGAAGGTCGTTGATAAGACTTATCATTCTTTCATTGCTAATATATGTTTTGTCTAACAACTCTTTTTGATCTTCAGTAATTTTGCCTACATCTCCATCAAGTATCATTCTTAATGTCCACTTAATAGCAGACAAAGGTGTCCTTAATTGATGAGCAGCGATAGAAACAAATTCTGTTTTCATTTTTTCAATAAGTTTATCTCTTGTAACATCGTGAAGAACTATAAGAGATCCTTTTTCTTCTTGTTCTGTTTTCAAGAAAACTACTGTAACCTCTAGATTAAGATTATCTCCCACTTCAACCTCTTTCCTTTGGACAGCCTTAATTTTCCCTCCATCTTTTAATAAATCCTTAAGAGCCTTAAATTCATTGCCAGCAATAATATCAAAAAAATCAATGCCGATAATTTCTTCTTTTGACTTTTTTAAAAAACTCTCTACCATCAAACTTATCGTTTCCACTCTGCCATTTGTATCCAAAAGCAAAATGCCATCTGTAAGGTTTTCGATGATGGCCATTGTTTTATTCTTTTCATCAACTGCGATTCTTCTTGCATCTTCAGTGTCTTCAAGAATATTCAAAAGAGCGACTCTGACTCTCCTAAGAGCGTCTTCTTTATTGTCTATAATATTGGTAAAGCTTCTCTCCATTAACTTAAATTTACCATAGTTTAAGGTTTTGACCAATACTTTTTTCTTCAGTAGAGATATTTTTTATCAAACTATTAAAATTAAAACTCTTTAACATCTCTATCGCTTCTTTTTCATCATATCCTCCCCATTCACAATCCTTCATATTGACCTCAATAGGAACATCTGTTTTAATTTCAGATAAAGTTTTACTTAAAAATGCATTGTCTTTGTTTTGGATAAGCTTTTCTTTCACCTTTAAAGGTATTTCTGCTGCATCTAACTTATTATAAAGATTTTCAATATTATCAAATTCCTTTATAAGCTTAATTGCTGTCTTTTCTCCTATTCCCTTAACTCCTGGAATGTTGTCAGAAGGGTCTCCTCTCAACCCCTTGTAATCAATTAGCTGCTTTGGAGTTAATCCATCATACTTATTTCTAACTCCTTCTTCGTTAAGTAAAACTGTATTCTTTATTCCTTTGGTTAAAAAATAGACTGAAGTATTATCATTTATCAATTGCAGATTATCTAAATCTCCTGAAACAACTATGTTGCTTACTCCCCCTCCTTTTCCTTTGGTTAAAGAATTAGATAGCGTTCCAATCAAATCATCTCCCTCATATCCAGGCTTTTCAAAAATAGGCACATTAAAAATTTTCAACACTTTTTTAATCACGGGTATCTGATCATATAATTCTTGGGGCGCTTTCTTCCTGTGCGCTTTGTATTGTTCAAAAGCTTGCTTTCTAAAAGTAGGCTCTGGAAGATCAAAACAGGCAACCAAATATTTGGGCTTTAATTCTTTGATAAGCTTGAACAAAACCAGAAGAAATCCATACACAGCATTAACAATCATCCCATCTTTTCTCTTAAGAGGAGGTAGAGCATGAAATGCGCGATGAATTATTGAATTGCTATCAATAATGACAAAATTATCTTTTCCCATAATTAATTTTTCTTTTATCTTCTTTTAAAATTTTAAATGCTAATGATGTGCAGTTTAATGGTAAAGATTTTTTAATCTTTTCCGGCCATTCAATACAAACTATATTTTTCTTATCTGAAATGATATCTTCAAATCCAAGATTAATAATTTCTTGTTCATTTTCTATTCTATAACAATCAAAATGATAAAAGTTTTTAAACCTATTCCCTTTTAATGGATACTTATTAAAAATGATAAAAGTTGGACTTAATACCTTCTGCTTGACTCCTAGTCCTTTAGCAAATCCTTGTATAAAAGTAGTCTTTCCTGCTCCAAGACTTCCTTTTAATGTTAGAATTATTGCATGCTCATTTCCATTCTTTTCTTCTAAAATCTCTTTTGCTAAAACAAAGCCAAACTGCTCAGTCTCCTTAAAATTATTAGTGACTTTTTCCATATGTTTTTCAATTATACTATGATTTAACTAAAAAATAAAACTGATTGACTTTTAGCTCAAAATACATTAAGGTGGACTAAAGAATATGGACGAATTGTTAAGACTAAAAAACAGCATAGAAGCTGCAAGAAACATTGGAATTTTGACCAAAATTAATGCAAATGACGATGCCACTGGAACAACCTTGGCTCTTTTTTTTGCTTTAAAAAACATTAATAAGAATGTATTTTTTGTTGGTAATCAAATACCAGAAAAAATTACCGAACTATTAAAAGGAAAGGAACAAAAAAAATTCCATATTTCCTTTAAAGAAGATGTTTCTGAAGTGTATTATGAAAAAAAAGATAATGGGATAGAACTTTACCTTACCCCCAAGAATTCCAACATTAACAGTGAAAGTTTTTCCTGCAAAGTTGTTTCTAGCCTAGAATCCTTATCAAGCGGGTCTAATTATGACTTATTAATAACTATAGGAATTCAAGAATTTCAAGATGTTGAAGCTTTGTGCAGCAGTGATTTGGATCAATTATATGGATGCACAGTTGTAAATATTGACACGAATCTAAGCAACCAGAACTACGGAGAAATCAATCTAATTGAAGATAGCCAATCATTATCACAATACTTTTCTTGCATTTTAAAATTTCTAGGCAAGGAATATTCAAACAAAGAAGTTTCGAGCTTCTTATTATATGGACTTGTTTCTTCAAATAAGAATACTTCTAATAGAAAGAACATCCCAACGATAAGGTGGCTATTCAAACACGATGGAGAGCTAAGCCTTTTGTCGAAAGAAGTACCTCAAATAAAACTTTTGGAATTAACTCTTAAAAATATGAATTTTGTAGAAGATACGGATATATATATTTCTGCTCTTTCAGAAAAAAACTTAATTGAAAATAATGCAACATCAAAGGATTTAGTTTTTGTTGTAGAAAAAATAAAATTATTCTTTAAAATTCCCTCCTTCCTTCTTTTATGGGAAAGCAGAACTTCTCCCCTCTCAGTTAAAGGGGTGATTTATTCAGATCGCAAATTATTAGTCCAAAAAATAATGGGAAACTTCAAAGGGGTTTCCAAAGGAAGCGGAGCTATGTTCGCAACAGAGCTGCCTTCTATAATAACAGCTAAAGAGAAAATACTATCTTGCTTAAATAAATAATATGGAAACAATAACAGACAAAATCGTCATTGATAAAGAATTTATAAAAGAACTTTTAAAGGAGCCTCTAACAATTCCTAGTCTCAAAATTAAATTAGAAAATCTTTCTTTAAAAGACATCTCAGACATTATAAAGATTATGATGTTTAGCGCTATTCATCTAGACAGCTCAGATTTACACATTGAAGCAGGAGAAAAAGGATCTTTGTTAAGACTAAGAGCTGATGGTGTTTTGCAAGAAGTAGCTCTTTTCAACCCGCAAAGGCAAGAAAGAATTGTTTCTAGGATAAAACTTCTATCACAATTAAAATTAAACGTTGAAGACAAGCCGCAAGATGGAAGATTTTCTGTTCTTATCAACGGCGATGAAAATTCTCAAGAAATCGAGATTAGGGTATCTACTCTTCCCACTGAATATGGGGAAACAATCGTTATGAGAGTTTTGAACCCAAAGAACTTAATTAGCCTTGAAGATCTTGGATTAAGAAAAGACTTGTATGAAATATTTAACAGAGAAGCAGATAAGCCGAATGGAATGATAGTTGTTACAGGACCGACTGGCTCTGGTAAAACTACTACTTTGTATGCTTTTTTAAAGAAACTAAAAAACCCAAAAATAAAAGTAAATACAATTGAAGACCCTATTGAATATCACTTGGATGGAATTTCTCAAACACAAGTTAATCCTAAAAAAGGATATGACTTTGCTGCTGGATTAAAGTCTATTGTAAGACAAGATCCTGATGCTATTCTTGTTGGCGAAATAAGAGATTTAGAAACAGTAAGTATTGCTCTTCAAGCAGCCCTAACAGGACATTTAGTATTAAGCACTCTTCACACTAACGATGCAGCTGGAACAATTGCTAGAATGCAATCTTTAGGAGAAAAAGCTGTAAACATTGCTCCTGCTATTAACGTAGCTGTCGCACAAAGATTAGTAAGAAAAGTTTGTTCCAAGTGTGCCGAAAAGAAGCCCATGTCAAAAGAAGAATACGAAGAAATAAAAAAAGAGCTAGAAAATGCTCCTCAAGGAATTGACATGCCCGAACTAAAGCCTGACATGGATATTGCTTCTCCTAAAGGATGCGAATATTGTAATTTTACTGGATATAAAGGAAGAATTGGTATTTTTGAAGCATTAGTTATTGATGAAGAAATACAAGACTTTATTCTTACTTCCCCATCTTCTTCTGCCTTAGAAAGATTAGCTATAAAAAAAGGAATGACCGTAATGAAACAAGATGGATATATTAAAGTATTGCGAGGCATTACAACAATGGAAGAAGTGAAAAGAGTTACAGGATAAACAAAAAAACACCCTTAAGGGTGAATTGGAACCATTCCTGAACTGGGGGTCTTCGTTAGCGTGCGGGCTAAGCTAAGAAAATTTTTGAGGAAAAACCCAGTCGGAACCAAGTAATCCATTAACTAAAAAATTTCCCTACCCCCAGTTCAAGAATCGTTCTTTTTTACAGTGCCTCAATAACATAACACACACCAAAATGTCTGTCAAGAGCTTTTCCCCACAACCTAATGATGAAGAAAAGATCATTGACTCTGCTCTTCGTCCACGTCAATGGGATCATTATATTGGCCAAGAAAGGATTAAAAAGAATCTTAAGGTCATGATTAATGCTGCCAAAGAAAGAAAAGAATCTCCTGACCATATTCTTCTCTATGGACCAGCTGGTTTAGGGAAAACAACCCTTGCTCTTTTGATTGCCCAAGATTCTAATACTAATATTAAAATAACGTCTGGACCAGTCATCGAAAGAGCTGGCGACTTGGTTGCTATTCTTACAAATCTAAACGAAGGAGACATTCTCTTTATAGATGAATGTCATCGCTTAAATAGATTTGTTGAAGAATATCTTTATTCTGCCATGGAAGATTTTAAAATGAATCTAATTTTAGGAAAAGGTCCTTTAGCTCAAAGCCTTGATTTAAAAATCCCTCGTTTTACCTTGATTGGAGCAACAACAAGATTAGACTTGATGTCTTCTCCTTTAAGAAGTAGGTTTGGCGCAGTGTTTCAGTTAAACTACTATGAACAAAAAGAACTTGAAGAAATTATTAAAAGGTCTGCCAAGCTATTAAATGTAGAAATAGAAAAAGACGCTATCGAAGAAATAGCCAAAAGATCAAGGTGCACACCTAGGATAGCTAATAAGCTTTTAAAAAGAGTAAGAGACTTTGCTCAAATAGAGGGACAAGGAAAAATAACTAAAGATATTGCCGATAAATCTCTTAACTTTTTAGAGATAGACAAAATGGGATTAGAAATAGCAGACAGAAAAATACTTGAAACAATTATTAATAAATTCAATGGTGGACCAGCTGGACTTCAAGCATTATCAGCAGCAACGTCTGAAGAAAAAAATGCTATTTTAGATATATATGAACCATATTTAATTCAATTAGGATTAATTAAAAGAACTCATAAGGGAAGGAACGTTACCAAGCTAGCATATGATCATTTAGGAATAAAGTGCTCAAAAGAACAAGAAAAGCTTCTTTAATATAGTATTGAAGTTTTATTCTTTTTGAGCTAATATCAAAACGTAAAATAACATAAAAACCATGAGCGGACATTCCCATTTCCATAATATTAAAATCAAGAAAGGAGCCGAAGATGCTAAAAGAAGCAAAATCTTCTCAAAGCTTTCTAAAGAAATATCTATTGCTGCTAAAGATGGCGGGCCTGATTTGACATTTAATGTTAAATTAAGATCTACTGTTGAAAAAGCTAAAGGCTTTAACATGCCCGCTGATAGTATTGAAAAAGCAATCAAAAAAGGTTCTGGAGAACTTGAAGGTTGTTCATACGAAGAATTCTTGATGGAAGCCTATGGACCAAGCGGAACAGCCTTTATCATTGAAGGAATCACAGATAATAAAAACAGGTCTTTTAGTGAAATAAAATTAATTATTAATCAAAAAGGAGGGAAAATGGTCAATGAAGGAGCTATTAAGTGGATGTTTGAAAAGAAAGGAGTTATTAGTGTAAACGCTGAAGGTAAAAATAAAGATGACTTAGAGCTTTTAGCAATTGACGCTGGATCTGAAGACTTTTCTTCAGAGGATAATACTTTATATCTTTATACTAGAACAGAAGACCTTGAAAAAACTAAAAAGTCTTTAGAAGAGAAAGGCATAAAAATTGAATCATCTAATCTGGAATGGGTTCCAAAAGAAAACGTTGCTGTTGATGATGACACTAGAGAAAAATGTGAAAGATTTTTTGAGACAATTGACGAACACGACGACGTTCAAAATATATTCACTAATATATGATTATTTTAGGCATAGATCCAGGAACTGCAACTACTGGATTTGGAGTAATTGATTATAATAAAAAGAACAAAAATCCATTTCGCTGTATTGCCTATGGGACAATAGAAACTTCGCCAAAACAAGATGCTGGAGAAAGATTAAAACGTATTAATTTTGATTTAAACGAGATTATTAAAAAATATAAACCCGAGATGGCTTCCGTTGAAAGCCTTTTCTTTTTTAAAAATTTAAAGACAGCAATGCCTGTAAGTCAGGCAAGAGGAGTAATAATCTTCACTCTTTCTAAGAAAAACGTTCCCTTTATTGAGATTACTCCGCAACAAGCTAAAAATGCAATTACTGGATATGGGAAAGCGACAAAATCACAAGTCCAAAAGATGATTAAAAATCTTCTCAATTTAGAGAAGATTCCCAAGCCAGATGATGCTGCCGACGCTTTAGCTCTTGCTATTACCTGCGCTCAATTAATAAAATTTAATCACTAGACAATCTTTCTAAAGTGCCTCTTCCCTGCTTGAATTACCATTCCCTTTTTAATTTCCATCGTTCCTAATTTAATTTCATCTGTCGCATTGCCAAAAACAATTCTTGCTCCCCCTTGTTCAATTAATCTCTTGGCTTCACTTTTTGATTTAGCTAAATCAATTTTAACTAACAAATCTTGAGTATCCACCTTGCCTTCATCAACTATAATTTCTACTATTTCTGACGGCAATTCTTTGTTCTCAAAAACTTTCTCAAATTCATTCTCTGCTTCTTCTGCTTTTTTATGATTATAAAAGAAAGCAATGATTTCTTTTGCTAAAATCTTTTTAACATCTTTGGGATTTACAGCTTTTTCTAAAAGATTCTGCCTAAATTGATTAACTTGTGTCATCGGAATCCTAGTACAAGATTCAAAATATCCTGGGATTAATTCGTCTTGTAAAGACATTAATTTGCCAAACATTTCTTTTGGCTCATCTAGGATATTGATAACATTACCCCACGAAGTAGACATTTTCCTACCATCTAATCCATATATCATTCTTAAAGTCATCACGTCTTGAGGCTTTTGATTAAAAATCTTCTGCAACTCTCTTCCTGCTTTTAAGTTAAACAATTGATCAAAGCCTCCTAATTCTAAATCTGACTTAATAACAACAGAATCATATCCTTGCAATATTGGATATGTTAATTCATGAACTCCAATTGGTTTTTCAGCGTCCCATCTTTCTTTAAAATTTCTCCTCTGAATCATTTGTTGAGCTGTAAAATTCATAGAAAGCTTGATAAGTTCTTCTGCTTTCATTTTTCCAAACCACTCTTTGTTATGTCTAACTTCTACTTTTTTTAAATCTAAAATTGTTCCTATTTGAGCAAGATAATCTTTTAAATTTTCTTTAATTTCTTTTTCAGTTAAAGGCTTCCTGATTGAATCTTTATCCGAAGCATCCCCGATTAAGGCGGTAAAATCTCCGATGATAAGAGTTATCTTGTGCCCTAAATCTTGAAAATCTCTCAACTTCATTAGAATAGTAGCTCTGCCTAAATGAATCTTAGGACCAGTTGGGTCAATCCCAAATTTAATGTTCAGTCTTTCCCCTGACATTAGCTTTTTCTTCAAACTATCTCTGTCTATAATATCCTCTGTCCCTCTGCTCAATATTTCTTCTATTTTGTTTTCATCTGTAATGATTTTCATAGGTTTCTTCTATTCTAAAACACATTCAAAGAAGCGTCAAACACGTTCACAAAAAAGAAAATAAATGATAGTATAAATCTATGAAAAAAGAGCCTATTAATATATTAAAAGCCTTAGGGATGATAGCGTCTCTTGTTTTTGTTTTGGGTATTATTCTTTTCTTTATCTATCTAAAAGACCTCCCACGTCCTGAAGTATTTACTGAAGCGCAAATCAATCAATCTACTAAAATATATGACCGCACAGGAAAAATACTTCTTTCTAGTATTTATGGAGAAGAAAAAAGAACCTATATCCCCTTGTCTCAAATACCAGATATAATGAAAAAAGCTGTAATTGCTACTGAAGATGCTAATTTCTATAATCACTTTGGAATTGATATCTATGCGATATTCCGAGCAATTAAAATAGATATTTCTACTAAAAGTACTTCGCATGGAGCATCAACCATCACCCAACAACTAATCAGAAGTACATTTTTAACTCCTGACAAAACTATTAATAGAAAAATAAAAGAAATTGTTCTCTCTATAGAGCTAGATAGAAAATATCCTAAAGAACAAATTTTAGAATGGTATTTAAATCAAGTTCCTTTTGGTATTAATATCTATGGGATAGAAGAAGCTTCTTTAACTTATTTCCAAAAACCAGCTCAACAATTAACTTTACCAGAAGCAGCTCTTTTGGCTGCTATAATTCAAATTCCAAGCTATTATTCTCCCTACGGCAATCATTTAGATGAATTACTAGCCAGGAAAGATTATGTTCTTAAAAGAATGGAACAAGAGCACTATATCACTGCTGAAGAAAGAGATGCTGCCCAGAAAGTAGAATTAACTTTTAATAAGCTTCCAAAAACATTGGCCGTGCACTTTGTTGACTATGTCAAACAACAAATAGAAAAAGATTATGGCCCAGAGTTTTTAGAAGTTAAAGGTTTAAAAATATATACAACTTTAAATTGGACACTACAACAAGAATCTGAGACTGCAATTAAAGAAAACGTAGATAAAAACATAACAAGATTTGGGGCATATAATTCCGCCCTAGTTTCTATCGATCCAAAAACAGGAGAAATATTGTCCATGGTTGGATCAGCTAATCCATGGGGGGAACCATTTCCCAAAGGATGCGACCCTGCCACTAATTGTAAATTTGTTGCTAGCTTCAATGTTGCTACAGATGGCCCTGGAAGACAGCCTGGTTCTTCTTTTAAGCCATTCGTATATGCTGAAGCTTTTAGAAAAGGAGCCACTGGAGAAACAATTGTTGTTGATGAACCAACTAACTTTGGAATATGGGGAGGAAAGCCCTATGAGCCTCAAAACTATGATGGACGATTCAGAGGTCCAGTAACCTTGAGAAACGCTTTAGCGCAGTCTTTAAACGTCCCTGCGGTCAAAGTATTGAATGACCTAGCCGGATTAAATGATAGCATTG
>JAQTRG010000049.1 GCA_028711945.1 Minisyncoccota bacterium | reverse complement strand
TATCTTTAATTAATTAATTACAGACTTATTATTACAAAAAATACAATTAAATCCTTATTAAAACACCCTAATGGGTTGGTTTTTTGTTTTATTGCCTTAGCCCTAATATTGGTCATTAAAAGCGACAATAAAGCAGTAAACCTTGACCAAACTAATCTTATCAATATTGACTCAAGTTTGCAACCAATCACAAGTATAATCACGGGGGAGAATAATGTTTTATCAGCCATTCCATCCCCTCTTTTTATTTCTTCAAATACACTAGGATTAATAATGGAACAAGAAAAGGACAATGCAATTATTAAATACACTGTTGGCAGCGGAGAAACACTTAATCAGATATCTCAAAAGTTTAATGTTTCAGTGGAGACAATAATGTTGGCTAATGAGCTAACTTCAACTAAAGTTAAAGAAGGAGACGAATTATCAATTCTTCCTGTTAATGGTTTAGTTCATATAGTAGAGAAAGACGAAACAGTTGGAGGAATTGCTAAGAAGTATAGTGCTAATAAAGACGAAATCATTGAATTCAATGAATTAGGAGATGGTAGCGTGTTTATTGGTGATATACTTATTGTTCCTAATGGTAAAATGCCAAAACCAACCACTCAGAGCGTTGCTTCTAATGTACCGCAGGTAGTTATGCCCAATTCGTATTTCATGGCTCCTACAACAGGATTAGTGACTCAAGGAGCACACTTTTCTAATACAGTAAGTGGCGTAAAGCAATATAATGCAATTGATATTGCTAATTCTTTAGGAACTCCAATAGTTGCTGCTGCTGGAGGACAAGTTCAAATAGTTAAAAAGATTTGGCCAAATGGTAATTATGTTACCATCGCTCATCCCAATGGATTGGTTACCCTATATGCTCACCTTAATTCTTTTGCTAAAGATATTTATCCTGGCAAACAGGTTTCACAGGGAGAAGTTATTGGATATATGGGATGCACTGGAAAATCAACTGGTCCTCATCTTCACTTCCAAGTAATGGGAGCATATAATCCATTCCTTAACTTTAGGGTAGGATCAAGAATTAGTTATTAATCAAAATCCCCTTCTTTAAAGGGGATTTTTATTACTCACAATCTTTACAGGTTCTAGCTTCTGGGAAAGCTTTTAGTCTATCTAAGGGAATATCTTTGTCGCAGTTTTCGCATTTGCCATAGGTTCCAATATCCATTTTTTCTAAAGCTAGGATGACATCTTTTAGTTTATTCTCTAGGGCGCGTTCAACTGGTAATAGGTTTTCGTATTCCTCTACTTCATCAGCTTGCTCTTCTATGCTTTCTCCTTGAGCAATGTCTGGATAGCGGGTTTCCCATTCTTTATTATCATCTTTTTCGGCAAACCCTTCAAGTATTTTTTCAAGCTCAGTTTTCTCAGCCTCTAGCTGATTTTTAAGTTGTTTCAATGTTTCTATGTCCATGTTATTGTAAAATTTTATCAAGTTTATCGTTTATTTCTGTTAGTTCGTCTTTAATTTTTCTGCCTTCTTCGCTAATAATCTGATATTTTCCTCTTAATTCGTCTCTTTGTTTGTCAGCCTCTTTTAAACTGTCTTCTGCTTCCCATCTTGTTCTTTCTATCTCTTTTCTTTTTTCTTCAGCGGCTCTTCTTTCATCTTCTATCTTTCTAACCTCATCAACATTTCCTATAACCATAGCACTTCTCTTCTCTAGGGTTTTAATTTCATCTTCTGTTTCTTTTTCTTTTAAAAGGATATCAGTTAGTTTCTTTTCAATAGCTTCTTTTTGTTTTGTGTTTTCTATCATTTTTTCTTTTACCTCAAATCCTTTCTTTCCTATTTTCTCTATTTCTTCTAGTGCTATTTTTTGTTTTTGACCAAGAATAGCTTTTTCATGGTCTTTTCTTAATACTTCCAGCTGAATGTTAATTTGTTTTTCTTTAGCCAAGAATTTTTCAAGAGCATAATCACATTCTTTAAGTTGAGACCTTAAAGATCTAATTTTGTCTTCTTTGGCATTCCTTTCTTCTTCCACCATGTTTCTTTGCTCTTCAATCTTCCACCTTTCTGTTTCTATGGACCTCTTCTCTTCAACGCTTCCTGTTTCTTTTTCTTTTTCTTCGATTGCTTTTTTATCATCTTCAATCTTTCTTCTTGTTTCAGAAACTACTTCCAACTTCTTTTTAACACGGTCAATTTCTTTTAGAATTTCTTGTTTTCTATCTTCAAGAGGTTTCTTCTCGTCAAAAACCTTTTTTAAACTTTCTTCTAATTCAAGAGTAAGATAAGAAATTTTTCTTAATTTTTCATCAACGGTTTCTTCGGACTCTTCAATTATTTGTCTAAACCTAGGAGCTTCTTCTATTTCTTCAGGAATAACTGGTTCTGGTTCTGGTATTGGCTCTGGTTCAGGTTCAGGAGCTGGTTCTGGTTCTGGTATTGGCTCTGGTTCAGGTTCAGGAGCTGGTTCTGGTTCTGGAGCGGGTTCGGGGATAGGTTCTGGTCCAGGAATAGGTTCTGGCTCTGGAGTAGCAGCTACTGGTTCTGGAGCAGGAACAACTGGCTCAGGCTCTGGAGCTAACTCTAAAACAACTTCTGGTTCAGGTTCAGGAGCTGGAGAAATAATTGTTGACTCAAGAGTAGAATCTTCTTGAGGTGATGGAATTTCTGATTCTTGAGAAGTAACATCTTCATCTTCTTCTAAAGATTCTTTTTCTTCGTCGTCAAGCGGGGACAATAAATCTTTTTTCATTGTCCTTATTTTTTTCATATTTAGCTTAAAAACGTTTCCTTCTTCCATATTTTTTTGAAATTATTTTCTTGCTTCTTTTAATGATAGATTAATTCTACCCTGTTCGTCAATAGAGATGACCTTAACAGGAATAATATCTCCTATTTTTACCACATCACTTACCTTGTCTACTCTTGTTTTTGATAATTGTGAAATGTGCACCAAGCCTTCTTGTCCTGGGAGTATTTCTACAAATGCTCCGAAGTCAAGAATTCTTTTAACATTGCCCTGGAATGTCTCCCCTACTACTACTTCTCTGGTAATATTATTAATCCACTCTAATGCTTTTTTTGCTGACTCTTCTTTTTCAGCAGTGATAAATATTTCACCAGTGTCTTCGATGTCAATTAAAACATTGCACTCGTCAATTATTTCATTAATAACTTTTCCTCCAGGACCAATAACTTCTCCAATCTTTTCAGGATTAATTTTAATTATAAAGATTCGTGGAGCAAAAGCAGAAAGTTCTTTTCTTGATTCGGGAATAACAGATAACATCTTGTCTAATATTTCTAATCGTGCTTTTTTTGATTGCTCTAAAGCTTCTGCTATTATTTTATCAGTAATCCCTTTTACTTTCAAGTCCATTTGCAATGCATTGATCCCGTCTTTGGTTCCAGCTACTTTCAAGTCCATATCTCCGTAGTGATCTTCCTCTCCTTGAACGTCAGTTAATATTTTATATTTTCTATCTTCAATGCTTTTGTTGTCATCCATTTCCATCATTAAACCCATAGCAATTCCTGAAACAGGTTTAATAATTGGAACTCCTCCATCCATTAAAGCTAAGCAAGCAGCACAAGTAGAAGCCATCGAACTTGAACCATTAGAGCATAAAACTTCAGACACTAGTCTTATTGTATATGGAAAAGCTTGTGCTTCTGGAATAACTGATTTTAAAGCTTTCTCAGCAAGCATACCATGTCCTTTTTCTCTTCTGCCTGGTCATCTTAAAGCACCAGTTTCTCCAACACAAGAAGGTGGGAAATTATAGTGGTGCATAAATCTTTTCTTGCCCTCTACTTCCATTTCTTCCATTATC
>JAQTRG010000048.1 GCA_028711945.1 Minisyncoccota bacterium | reverse complement strand
GGAAGATTTTAGACCATCAATATGACGGACACTGGTATTTTCATGGGACAAACCAGGAAAAGCTGCTTAAAAATGAAAAGAGGGCAATCTCTCATGGATGCCATAGGAATATGAATGATAATATAGCATACCTGGCAGGATTTCTTCTTTCAAGGTTTTCAGACAAACTAGATGTTTTTGACATGCCTGTTTCCAACGGAACAAGAAAAGTAAGGCTTAATGCCCAAATACCCACAATCAAGAAATATGATACTATAGAGGTATTTGTTTCTGCAAATCCAGATGAAAGCCAAATAATTTTTTATCCAAATGTATATGGATTTAGCAATGAAAGCGAGTTTATTCAGCTGACTAACATTGTGCATCTTAAGAAAGATTTGGTATCTGCTGGCTTCAGTGAAGAGCGGTTGGACATGCAAAAATTGTGTGACTTAGCAGAAAAAGCAAAGAAGGCAAAAAACAGCTTTACTGCCAATGTAAAAGATTATTTGCTTTTCTGAACAAAGCCCAAAAAAGAGGCTTTGCAAGAAAATACATGTAAATGACTGCTAACATTATGCTCATTTCGTGCAAAGCCCAAAAAAGAGAAAGATTTAAAAAGCTTCTCCTCATCTTTTTATTTATAAATCTTTCGTTTAAAAATGCCTTTTATTAAAAAATGTCCTGAGTGTGGAAGCATTAATGTCGTCTATGATGAACAAAAGGGCGAATTAGTCTGCCAAGATTGCGGCCTGGTCATTGAAGAGAAAATGGTTGACTTTGGGCAGGAGTGGCACCAATTTGAAGAAGGAGAGAAGAAGGGCAGGGGCGGAGCGCCTTTAAGCATGCAGAAGTTCGATAAAGGTTTGACAACGAACATAGGTGAGATTTCTGATATATACAAGCTGGCTGGCTCAAAGCAGACAAGGAAATTCTTAAGGCTTAAGAAATGGCAGGAAAGGGTATCAACAAGCATTGAAAGGAATTTAAGACTGGCAATGTCTGAACTGAGGAGAGTAGCTTCATTCCTGAATCTTCCAAATGTTGTGAAAGAAGAGGCTTCTAGAGTCTATAATTTTGTCTTGCAGAGAGGCCTTGTAAGAGGAAGAAGCATGGAATCTGTCATTGCAGCATGCATTTATGCAGCATGCAGAAGCTATAACATCCCAAGAACACTTGATGAAATCGCAAATGCATCTGATGTTGAAAGGAAAGAAATAGGAAGGACTTACAGGTTCATTACAAGAAAACTGGTTATTAAAGTCACGCCAAGCAATCCTAAGGATTATATCAGCAGATTTGCCTCTATCCTGCATTTATCGCCTAAAGCGCAGAATGATGCCTTAAAGATATTGAAAAAAGCAGATATTTTTGAATTGACAAGCGGAAGAGGCCCAGCAGGAATTGCTGCTGCAGCATTGTATGTTGCAGCTCTTTTGAATGGAGAAAAAAAGACGCAGAGAGAGGTGGCAGATGTTGCAGGAATTACAGAGGTCACAATCAGAAACAGGTATAAGGAACTGCTTGATAAACTCGGGCTTGAAGAAAAATTAAAAATCAAAGAGTTCGAAGAAAAAACAGATAAAGGCAAGAAGAAATAAGCTATTTAGCTATTTTCCATAAATGATCAAAAATTATTTTCTGTGTTTTTGAAATATCTTCATTCTCTATTATCATACCAATTGGATGCTGTTTTGAAATATGGATTATCGCAACTTTATCATTATAGATATATGTGACAGTTGCCATATTCTTTATTATGTTTGAAAAGCGTGTTTTTCTTAATTCTTTTTTATCATTCTTCCTCATTAATCTTGCTTCTTCTGACTCCTCAGTTATAATAAAAAATTTAATTCCTAACTTGGCCCTTCTTTTTATGTAATTAGGTATATAAAACTCAAGAAAATTAAATAAAAGTTTTGTTGTGCCATATCCATATATGGGCTTATTAATCTTAAGCATGTCTTCATAGACTGATTTAATGCCTTCTTTGCCTTCATAAACCTCAATCTTTGGCTTCTCAGTTACAGAATTCTTAATTTTTTTAAGTTCTGGTATTAGAAGCTTAAATCTGTAACTTTTTTCATTTAGCTTGCTAATTAACTTCTCAGGGTCTACAGCTTCAAAATACTTAACACCTGATTTTATTACATAAGATACAAAGCCAAGAGAGATTAGTCTGGACAAAATGCCATATATTGTTGTTCTGGGTAAATTTGTCCGGTTAGAGATGGCTGCAGCTTTGGATGTGCCTAATTCTAAGCATGCAATGTAGATTTTAGACTCTTCGCTGCTTAGTCCAATTTCTTTTAGTTGAGATAATTCCATACTATATCACTTTCAAGGTCTAGTATTTAAGTCTTTCTATTGATGTCTGATTTAGACAACAAAATTTTAAAAGCGATGCAATTATCTCTGAGCAGTGGTTAAAATGAAAATTGAAATACCTTCATATGTTTGCGAGAAAAAAAGTTGGGGTTATGCAATCCCCCTAGAAAGAGCTATTAAAATTATAACTAAAGATGGAATTACTGAGGATGAAAAGCATGAATTAAAGAGACTTGTAGACGGCCCTTTAAGTCATAATAGTTTTGAACTAAATCTCAGGCATAGAGTAGATGATTATGACTGGGTATATGATGAATATAGAAGTCCTCCACTAAAATTAGATGATTCTACTGTACAGCTTTGGCCTGAACAATGGGCTCAATTTAGAGTTGATATATATGATTTACTTTCTTTAGATAATTTAATGATTGGCTTAAGAGAGCTAACAGAAAAAGAGGCTAAGGAAGTGGAGCAGAAGAAAATAGAATCAGAGTACCGAAAACATATTAGAGACGAGGGATGGAGAACAAAGTTACCATTTAATTTAATATATCTTAATGCTCTTTCAAATATCTCTTGTGAACATTTTCCAAAAGAACCTTCGGATGAAAGTGAGAGATATACTATTGCAGATTTTAGTGAGTTTCGTATTCATCATCAAACGACTTCTGGAAATATATCTCTCAGAATTCCGCTCATAGCCAAACAAGAACAATTTATAAGGGAAGTTGCAGCCCACCAAAATATTTTTTCTTTTTATTGCAGAAAGCTTACGGATAAAGAGATGCTAAGATGGGCTGGAGCATATAATATAAGCGCTGTCAAATATGAACGAGAAAGTTTTGAGAAGCTTAAGAAGGAATTAAAATGAATAATTATGATGAAGATGAAGAAAGAAGACAAGTATTTATGTTCAATTTAATGATTGAGGGAAATAAGAGTATATGGGCAAGGACAAATAGCCGAGACTATAACTCATTAGCTAAAGTTTTATCAGATTATGGCATAAATAAAGGACCAGACTCTCTTAGTATAAGACCCGGTATAGACGAACAAGGGCGTATAACTTATCTAGATATAGTTGATTTAGTAGATCAATTAAATATTAATTATAATACTTCTTATAGCATTGCTTTGAGAGCAATGGAGAATTTGCCTTGTCTTGATAGTGTATTTTATACTACTGGTTGGCCATACTATGAGGAGCGGAAGACTAGAAAACTTGTAGTAAGAAGAGGAAAGGAAATTATAAATTCTTCTTAATCAATCAATAATTTAGTAAATTAATCGCTCTATATTTTCATCTGCATCAAATCCTGCGCGACTTCTGAATTTTTGAAGATTTTTTTCGCTTCCTTTCCTATAATAGTATCATCACTTTCATATCTTTGGGAAAGGTGCGTTAATATAAGTCGCTTTACTTTTGCATTTTTCGCGATTGTTGCTGCCTGTTCAGCAGTCATATGATTGTATTCAGAGGCTTTTTCTTCAAGTTCCTTGCTGTAAGTAGCTTCACTTATCAATAAGTCAGAATCCTCAACAATTTTTTCAATTTCCTTGAAATAAGAAGTATCCATCATGATAGATATTTTCCTGCCTTTCTGTATATAAGAGAC
>JAQTRG010000004.1 GCA_028711945.1 Minisyncoccota bacterium | reverse complement strand
AAGAAGTGGATAGATGGCAAAGAAGTTAAGGAAGTTTTTGTTGTTCCTCCTAAATTAATAAATATTGTAACTAAATAATATGTGCGGAATTGTAGGATATATTGGAAATAAGGATGCTTCTCCAATTCTTTTAGCAGGATTAAAAAGGTTGGAGTATAGGGGCTATGATAGCTATGGTTTTTGTTTTATCAATGAAGGCAAAGCATCTTTGTTTAAAAGAGTTGGGAAGATAGAGAGAACAGAAAAGGAATTTGTGGATTGTAATTTTAAAGGTAATTTGGCTATATGCCATTCGCGCTGGGCAACTACTGGACTAGTTACAGAAGAAAATGCTCATCCTCATTCTGATTGTAAGGGAGAGATATTTGTAGTGCACAATGGAATTATTGAAAACTACAAAGAATTAAGGACAAAGCTTATCAATGAAGGGCATGTCTTTAAATCAGAAACAGATACAGAAGTTTTAGCTCATTTAATTGAAAAACATTTTGATGGAGTATTGGAAGATGCTGTTAGAAAAGCTTTAAAAGAAGTTAGGGGAACATATGGTTTAGCAGTTGTTTCAACTAAAGATCCTGATAAGTTGGTGGCAGCAAGATTATCTTCTCCTTTAATTATCGGAGTTGGAGTAGATGAACTATTGGTTGCATCAGATCCATCTGCAATTATTGCAAGAACAAGACAGATTATTATTTTAGATGATTATGAAATAGCTGTTTTAAGAAAAGATGGATTTAATATTTTTAAAGAAGAAGTTGAGAATAAAAAACAAATAGAAACAATTGAATGGGATATTGAGCAAGCAGAAAAAGGAGGATATGAACATTTCATGCTTAAGGAAATTATGGAAGAAGGGAATGTAATTGAAGATGCGATAAGGGGCAGAATGTTAAAAGAAGAAGGACTAGTTAAATTAGGAGGATTAGATTCTGTTGAAAAAGAATTAAGAGATATTGAAAAGATTATTTTAATTGGATGTGGTACTGCTCATTATGCCTGTAAAGTTGGAGAATATATGCTTGAAGAATATGCTGATATTCCTGCTGAAACAGACATTGGCTCAGAGTTTAGATATAGAAAGCCAGTGGTTGATAAAAACACTGCAGCAATCTTTGTTTCTCAATCAGGAGAAACAGCTGATACTTTAGCTGCATTAAAAGAAATGAAAGAAAAGGGAATTTTAACTTTAGGAGTTACTAATGTTGTTGGATCTTCTCAATCAAGAGAAACTAATGCTGGAGTATATACTCGTTCTGGGCCAGAAATTGCTGTTGCTTCAACCAAGGCCTTGGTGGGGCAATTAACTACTTTGGCTATGATCACAGTTTATTTAGGAAGGCAAAGAGAAATGGCATTAGTAATGGGCAAAAGAATAGTTGAGGAGTTGATAAAGCTTCCTCAATTAGCAGAAACCATATTAAAGACTAGAGAAGACATTAAAAAGATTGCAGAAAAATATAAAGATTATAGAGATTTTTGGTATATTGGTAGAAAGTATAATTTTCCAGTTGCCCTAGAAGGAGCTTTGAAATTAAAAGAAATATCATATATTCATGCAGAAGGAGCTGCAGGAGGAGAATTAAAACATGGGCCATTAGCACTAGTCGATGAGAATTGTCCAACGATCGCTATTTGTCCAACAGATTCAGTATATGAGAAAATGATTTCAAATATAGAAGAAGTAAAAGCAAGAAAAGGAAAGGTTATTGCAATTGCTACAGAGGGAAATGAAGAAATAGGAAAAATTGCTGATGATGTAATATATATTCCAAAGACATTAGAAATGCTAACGCCAATTATTTCAGTTATTCCTTTGCATTTATTTGCCTATTATATAGCCAGTGCTTTAGGGAGAGATATTGATAAGCCAAAGAATTTAGCAAAAAGCGTGACAGTAGAATAATTAATTAATAAATATGAACAATAAAGAATTTTCAATCATAGTTGGTGGAGCTGCTGGACAAGGATCAAGAAAGGCAGGTCTTATCATTGCCAAACTTTTTAATGAGTTAGGATATAATATTTTTATTCACGAAGATTATCAATCTTTAATTAAGGGAGGTCATAATTTTTCAAAGATTATGGTTTCTGATAAAGAGGTTCTTTGTGAAAGAGATAAGGTTGAGTTTTTGTTGGCATTAGACAAGAATACAATTGTTCAACATGAAAGCAGGCTTACCTCTGATGGCAAGATTGTTTTTAATAAAGACAAGATTGATTTTGACAAGGGAATTGGAGTTGCAGCAGAAACAATCACTAAAGAAGCAGGAGGAATTCCAATTATGTCTAATACTGCTTTGATTGGAGCTTTAGCTAAAATTATTGGCGTAGATTTTTCTGTTTTAAGTAATGTATTAGAAAAAGAAATTAAAAAAGAATTAGAAAAGAATAAAGATGTTGCCAAGAGAGCATATGATAGTGTCGAGTCATTAATGAAAGTTGAAGCAACAGGAAAGAATCCAAAGCCATTATTAACAGGTAATGAAGCAATAGCATTAGGCGCTGTTTCGGCAGGATTAGAAAAATACATTGCTTATCCCATGACTCCGGCTACAAGTGTTTTGCACTATTTAGCAGACCATAAAGAAGAATTAAATGTTGCTACAATACAAATGGAAGATGAGATATCAGTAGTTAATATGGCTATTGGTAGTGCGTATGCAGGAAAGAGAACAATGGTGGGAACATCAGGAGGGGGATTTGCCTTGATGACAGAAGCTATCAGTCTCTCAGCAATGTCAGAAACCCCACTTGTTATTATTAATAGTCAAAGAACTGGTCCAGCAACAGGAGTTCCGACATATAGCGGACAAAGTGATTTGTTGTTTACCTTGGCTTCAGGACACGGAGACTTTACTCGCTTTATCATTGCTCCAAGTGATGTTAATGAAGCTTTTATTTGGTCAAATAAGATTATGAATCTTGCTTGGAAATATCAAACTCCAGCCATTTTATTAGTTGATAAGGAACTTTCTGAAAATACTTTTCCCTTTGATGAAACATTAATTAATAGTGTTAAAAAAGAAGAAGGATTAATGTTTGATGGTAATGGAGAATATTCAAGATATAAAAATGCAGAAAATGGCATTTCTCCAATGGCTTTTCCAGGAGAGATAAGAGATACAGTGAAGTCTACAAGTTATGAGCATGATGAAAAAGGAATTACAGTAGAAGATGCTTTGAGTATCATTTTAATGCAAGAAAAAAGATTGAGGAAGTTTAAGGAAATGGAAAAAGAGGTAGATAATTTAAAAGCTGTTAAAACATATGGCAAGGGTTCTAAAGTTATCATTTGTTGGGGATCAAACAAAGGAGTATCTAGGGAAGTGGGAGAAAAATTAGGAATGAAAGTTGTCCAGCCAATTATTCTTCAACCATTTCCAACTAAGCAGATGCAGAAAGCTTTGGAAGGAGCAGAAGAAATAATTCTTGTCGAATCAAATGCTACAGCTCAGATGGAACATGTTTTAAATTCATATGGAATTAAAGTTGATAGGAAGATTTTAAAATATGATGGCAGACCTTTCACATTAGAAGAATTAGAATCAAAAATTAAAGAATAAAAATATGAATGAACTAGAAACAAAATGTCCAAATACTTGGTGTCCTGGCTGCGGTAATTTCGGGATATTAATGGCCATTAAACAAACTATTGATGAGTTAATTAAAAGAGGAACACCAAAAGAGAAAATAGTTCTTGTCAGTGATATTGGTTGTAATTCAAAGATAGTGGATTATATTAATGTTAATAGTTTTTATTCTCTTCATGGTAGACCAATTACAACAGCGGAAGGAATAAAACTGGCTAACTCTGATTTAAGAGTAATAGTCTTTACAGGAGATGGTGGAACATTTAATGAAGGTTCTTCTCATTTTATTCATGCCGCCAGAAGAAATGCTAATATCAATGTCTTTTTGCATAATAATAGGTTGTTTGCTTTGACTACTGGTCAATTTACAGCTGTTTCTCCTAAAGGATTAAAGGGTAAATCGACTCCAGAAGGTAATGTTGAAGAGCCATTCAATTTGCCAGAGTTAGCTATGGCTGCCAAGGCATCTTTTATCGCTAGAGGATATTCTGTTAAGGTTGATCATTTAAAGAAAATGATGCTTGAAGCGATTAACCATGAAGGTTTTTCATTTTTAGAGATCCTTCAACCATGTCCTTCGTTTTTTGATACAGCCAAAGATTATAATGAAAGAACATACGAAGCTATTAATCCAGAAATTGATTCAAAAGAGAAAGCATTAGGATTTATCAGGGAATGGAACTATAATGGAGAAGGCAAGATTCCCTTAGGAGTTTTTTATAAAACAGAGAGGCTTCATTATGAGGAAGAGATAAATAAAGGAACAGAAGATAATAAAGTAGACATTAAGAAATGTTTAGCAACCCATTTGTAAAAAAGAAAATAGTTTGTATTGGAGGAGGGAATGCCATGCCCAAAGCAGTTCTTCGTGGTCTTAAATATGGGAACACTGAATTGACTGTTGTTTCTTGTGTTCTAGATTCTGGTGGTTCTTCAGGAAAATTAAGAAAAGAGTTTGATATTATTTCTCCAGGAGATGTTCGAAGAGCATTTCTTGAATTATGTGTATTTTCTGAAGAAAATAAAAAGATTTTAGATTTTAGATTTCCTAAGGGAGAACTAGCTGAACATAATTTAGGCAATTTATTTTTTGCAGCAGAATATTTAAAAGAGAAAAGCTATCGACCTGTTTTTGAAAAAATGAATAGTTTGCTTTTGGGAACGCACAGAATTCTTCCTTCAACGATTCATAAAGCTGATTTAATTGCAGTTTTGGAAAATGGGCAGAGAATTATCGGAGAAATGAATATTGATTCTCCTCAGCATGATACTAATTTAAAAATAAAAGAAATATATTTAGAGCCAGAAGTTCATGCTTGTCCTCAAACAGTGAGAAGAATTAAAGAAGCATATATGGTTGTTATCGGTCCAGGAGATATTTATTCTTCATTGATGCAAGTTTTATTAGTTAAAGGAACAGCAGAAACAATTAAGGAGAGTAAGGCTAAAAAAGTATATGTTTGCAATGTTATGACTAAGAAGGGAGAATCTAATGGATTTCATGTTATTGATTTTGTAAAAGAAGTTGAGAAATGTTTAGGATGCGAATTAGATTATATTATTTATAATAACAAGATACCAGACAGGGATAGGATTGATGCGTATAAGCAGGAACACCCAGAGTTATTAGAAATAGTTGGTTTTGATGGATTGCCTGAGAACAAGAAGTATATAGGAGCAGACCTTCTTTTTGATGAAGGTTCTATAGCTCACGATTCAAGTAAATTAGCAAAGATATTATTAAAAATATAGTATGCAAGCAGTAATTTTAGCAGCAGGAGCAGGAACAAGATTTTGGCCAATATCAGAAACAAAGCCAAAGCCATTGTTTACGCTTTTGGGTAAAACAATTTTAGAGCATAACTTAGGAGAGCTTAATGGTCTTGTTTCTTCAGTTATCATTATCATTGGATATAAAGGAGATGATATTAGGAAAAAGATTGGAGACAGATATTTAGGAATGGAAATATTATATGTGGAGCAGAAAGAAGTTAATGGAACAGGAGGAGCAGCTAAATCAGCATATAATCTAATGGAAGATAAGTTTGTTTTATTAAATGGAGATGATTTTTATTCTGGCAAAGATATTAAGAAGGCCATAGAAAAGTTTCCTTCAATTCTATTAAAGAATCATGCCAACCCTTCATCATTTGGTGTTGTTCTCGCAGAAGAAGGGTTTGCTAAAGAGCTTGTAGAAAAACCTGATAATCCTATTTCTAATTTAGTCAATACGGGATTGTATTGCCTGCCCAAAAAGATATTTGGATTTGAAATACAAAAATCAGCCAGAGGAGAATATGAATTTACAGATTATATTAAGAAGTTTATCAAGCAGGAGAAACTTAAAGCAGTTATCGCTGATTTCTGGATTCCAGCTTCACATCCTTGGGACACTTTCAATGCTTTGTCAGAATTATTTAAAAGAGAAAAAGACGAAAGAAAGGGGAAAATAGAAAAGGGAGCTGTTTTGAAGGGGCAAGTAATAATTAAAGAAGGAACAATAATTAAAGCAGGGTCATACATTGAAGGACCAGCATATATTGGGAAGAATTGTACTATTGGTCCTAATTGTTTTTTGAGAGACTATGCAGTAATTGAGGATGAATGCAGAATAGGGCAGGCAGTGGAAATTAAGAATTCTATCATTAACAAAAAGACAAATGTTGCTCATTTATCATATATCGGAGATTCTATTATCGGAGAAAATTCTAATATCGGAGCAGGGACAATTACTACCAATTTAAAGCACAATGGAGAGATTATCAAGACAATGGTTAAGGGAGAATTAATTAATACCTTTAGAGTTAAATTGGGAACAATCACTGGAGATAATGTTAAGACTGGAGCAAATACTATTATCTATCCTGGAAGAAAGATTGGAGCAAATAAAAATACTTTACCAGGGGATAAAGTAGAAAAGGATATTATTTAGCATGTGTCGAAGGTGGGACTTGAACCCACATAGAATTACTTCTATAGCGTTCTGAACGCTACGCGTCTGCCAGTTCCGCCACTTCGACGATAAAAGTATAATAATGTGTGCCGAAGGAGAGACTTGAACTCTCACGGGGTTACCCCCATAGCATTTTGAGTGCTACGCGTCTGCCAGTTCCGCCACTTCGGCAATACTGTATATTTACCATAAAAAATATTGTTTGTAAATTTATAATGCTTGTGGTAAAATTTATTTAATGACACGGGTAATCGCCATTGCTAACCAAAAAGGAGGAGTTGGAAAAACAGCAATTGCTGTTAATTTGCCTGTTTTTTTAACGGCATTTGGTAAAAAAGTTCTCTTAGTTGATACCGACCCGCAAGCTAATGCAACTTTTTCAATGGGAATTAAGCCTAGAGATTTGAATGTTTCTTTATATGAAGCATTATTAGGGCAGATTTCTCCAAAGGACATAATAAAGAAGACTCAGTTTTTGGCATTTGATATTATGCCTACTTCATATAGCCTTGCTGGAGCGAACATTGAGTTAGTAAACATGGAGAATAGGGAGTTTAGATTGAAAGATGTGATTGATAGGGTAAAAGATGATTATGATTTTGTTATAATCGATTGTCCTCCAAGTTTAGGAATATTAACTTTAAATGCTTTGATTGCTGCTGATGAAATTTTGATTCCTGTACAATGTGAATATCTAGCCATGGAAGGATTAGGACAGCTATTGCATAATGTGAAGCTAATTAATGAGAATATGGATAGAGATATTAAGATATTAGGATCAGTTATGACGATGTACAATAGAAAGAATAAAGTTTCAATGACTATTGCTAAAGATTTAAGAAGAAGCTTCCCAGGATATGTTTTTGATACAGTTATTCCAAGAGTCGTTGCTTTATCTGAGTCTCCTGTCACAGGAAAGACAATATTAAGACATTCACCCAATTCAAAAGCTGTCCATGCGTTTAGAGAATTAGCAAGAGAAATAATATCAAAAGGATAAACATGATTGGAAAAGGAATAGAATCATTAATACCTAAAAAAGATAGTTCAGTTCCAGAAGACAAGGTTAAAAAAGATTTCATCTTTTGGATTGAAATAGACAAGATAAAGCCTAATCCTTATCAACCAAGGAAAGAGTTTGATTTGGAAGCATTAGATTCTTTGGGAGAATCAATCAAGAAGTATGGAATGCTTCAACCGATTATTGTTAATAAGATTGAAAAGAAAACAGAAAGAGGTCTTTCATATGAGTATCAAATAGTTGCTGGAGAAAGAAGGTGGAGAGCTTCTCAAAGAATTGGATTAAAACAAGTTCCAGTTATTATTAAAGAACAGTCTAATAGAGAGAAGTTAGAAATAGCTTTGATTGAAAACGTACAAAGAAAGAATTTAAATCCAATTGATAAAGCAGAAGCTTTTGAAAGATTAAGAGCAGAATTTAGCTTGCTTGAAAAGGAGATTGCTAAGATCGCTGGAACAAGCAGGGAGGCCATTGCTAATAGCTTGAGAATCTTATCCTTGCCAATTGAAGCTAAGAAAGCACTGAGAGAAGGAAAGATTTCAGAAGGACATGCTAGGGCAATGCTTGGATTTAAAGATCACAAGTTTATCAAAGAATTTTTAGAAGAACTAATTAATGGAGGATATTCAGTTAGGGAAACAGAAAGGAGAGTGAAAGAAATTAATGCAGGAAGTTCTGTTAAAAAGAATGTGATTAAAAAAGTTCCTCAAATGGTTAGTGAGTTTTTAGAAAAGAAAATTAAGCAGATTTTGAGTATCAATGATTTAAAAATTAGCAAAAAGAAAAACAATATTCAGGTGATAATGAACTTCAAATCAGAAGAAGAGATGAATGAATGGCTTAAGAAAGTTAGGGGATAATTATTTACAGTTTTTGTTTGAACATTTTATCTTCTTTCCTTTCTCTACCATCAATGCTCCACACTTGGGGCATTTTTCATTTGTTGGTTTGTCCCATAATGCAAATTTGCAATCAGGCCAATTGCTGCAGCCATAGAATATTTTCTTTGTTTTGGTTCTTTTTTGTACTAACTCTCCTTGAGCACATTCAGGACAGGTGATGCCTGTTTTTTTTGTTTTGTCTTCAACACTTTCAGTGTGTTTGCATTCAGGGAAGCCAGTGCAAGCAAAAAATTTACCAAATCTTCCTTGTTTGATTACAAGAGGTTTTCCACACTTAGGACATATTTTGTCAGTTGGCTCATCAGCAACCTTCTTGTGCTCTACTTCGTCATATTTCTTTTTTAAGTTTTCTTCAAAGGGCTGATAGAAATTTTTAAGTAGGTCTTTCCAATTTTCTTTTCCTTGGGCAATTTCATCTAAGTCTTTTTCCATATGAGCAGTAAATTTTATATCTACTATGTCTGGAAAGTGTTTAGACAACATTTCATCGACAACAACTCCAATCTCAGTTGGCTCAAATCTTCTTTCTTTGTTCTTTTCAACATAGTTTCTATCTTGAATGGTTGAGATAATGGGAGCATATGTCGATGGTCTGCCAATTTCGTTTTCTTCTAGTTCTTTAATCAAACTTGCTTCAGTATATCTAGCAGGGGGTTCGGTGAAATGTTGATTAGTTTTAATTTCATTTAGCTCCAACTCTTCTTTGTCTTTTAATTCAGGAATTATTTTATCTTCAAATTTCATTGGATATGCTTTAAGGAATCCATCGAATTTTAAAATAGAGCCATTGGTTTGAAGAGTGTAGCCGTTCTCAGTTTGAACTTGTACTTTTGTAGAATCAAAAATAGCTTCTTTCATTTGAGAAGCAACAAATCTGCTCCAAATTAATTTGTATAGTTTTTTATTTCTTTCATCCGCATCAAGGTTTTCGGGAGTTTTGTCTACAAAAGTTGGTCTAATAGCTTCGTGAGCTTCTTGTGCCCTTCCTTTAGTTTTAAATCTTTTTGGGTCTGAGTAGTTTTCTCCAAATGTAGATTTAATGTATGAAGTGGAAGAAGCAATAGCTTGTTCTGAAAGATTTAAAGAGTCTGTTCTGTGGTAAGTGATGAGGCCATTTTCATATAGAGTTTGGGCTAAACGCATAGTCATTTTTGCAGGAAATCTTAACTTCTTTGAGGCTTCTTGCTGTAGAGATGAAGTTGTAAAAGGAGGGAGGGGAGATCTCTTGGTTTCTTTTTTTTCAATTAAAGACACTTGATATTTAGTATTTTCTAAATCTCTTTTAGTCTCTTCTGCTTCTTTTTGAGTTTTAATCCCTATTTTAGGAATTGCTTTTCCGTCTTTTTTTATCAAAATAGATTCAAACTGTTCCTTATTGATATTTTCAAGTATTGCATGGATGCTCCAATATTCATCAGGTTTGAAGCTTTTAATTTCTTCTTCTCTTTTAACAATCAACCTTACAGCTACTGATTGTACTCTTCCTGCTGAAAGTCTCCTCGCAACTTTTTTCCAAAGAAAAGGGGACAACTTGTATCCAACAATTCTATCTAGTGCTCTTCTGGTTTGTTGAGCATCAACCAAATTTATGTCCAATTCAGTTGGATTCTTGAAAGCTTCTTCGATAGCTGATTTAGTGATTTCATGGAAACTAATTCTTTTGTATTGTCCTTCTTTTAAATCAAGCACCTTTATCAAATGCCAAGCGATAGCTTCTCCTTCTCTGTCAGGATCAGTAGCAACATATACATTGTCTGCTTTTTCTACTTCTTTTTTAAGTAGATTAACATTTTTTCTTGCTTTTGTCGGGATTACGTATTTTATTTCAAAATCATTTTCAGGATCAATTCCTAAAGTGCTTTTGGGCAAGTCTCTAACGTGGCCATAAGAAGACAAGACGCTTATATCTGCGTCTAAAAATTTGTTTATTGTTTTTGCTTTGGTAGGACTTTCTACTATTACTAATGATTTCATTGTTTGGTTTGTATTAATTCTTTAAGTTTTTTTATCGCTTGCCTTATCATCTCTTCTACTATTGCTTGCTCATCATTGCTAAAGTTTTTTAAAACAATGCTTTCCAATCCTTCTCCTCTTGAAATTGGTTCACTGAAAGATGGGTTTTCTGAGTTAATGCCCATTCTTAATCTGATGAATTTTTTAGTACCAAGCTCATTGATAACAGATTCAACCCCATTATGTCCAGCTGAGCCCCTATCTTCAGCTAATTTAATTTCTCCCAAATTAACATCAACGTCATCATGGATTACAATTATATCCTCATGCTTTATCTTGTAATAATCAGCAATTTTTTTAACAGCCTTTCCAGAGCTATTCATATATGTCTGTGGCTTAACAAGGATAATGTTTCCTTCCATGGAAACAAGAGAATTTGAATTTTTATCTAGCTTAAAATCAGGGAAATCGTTTTCCTTTTGGAAAGCATCAATTACCATGAATCCATAGTTGTGCCTTGTTTTTTCGTATTCAGTTCCGTAGTTTCCTAGTCCAGCAATTAATATCATATTGTTTCCATTATACTATTTTGAATGATTTAGGCAAACAAAAAACGATGAAGTTTAGCGGACGTGTTTTTCTAACACATCTGCAAGATTTAGCAGAGTCATCTTGAGATATACTTCCGCTACCAGCACTCCATCGTTTGAGTACGCATTTTTTAGACGCATAGCTGCACTAACTTTATCCATTGCGGAGGAAACTTCTCTGATAGTTTCCTGGCCGACAAAATCTCTTTTTTCAACGAGCTCTAATAATACTTCCATATCTTTTGTGTTTATAACCATTTCTGTCACCTCCGACAGCAAGAACATAATACAACATTTGCGTTAGATGTCAAGTTGGTATATAATATTTTCATGGAACCCAAAGAATTTATTATTTTCTTATTAGATTCACTAAAGATATTATTAATAGCTCTAGCTATTGTTATTCCTATCAGAATGTTGCTTTTCCAACCCTTTATCGTTAAAGGCAATTCAATGGAGCCTAATTACCATTCAACTGATTATTTGATTATCGATGAGGTCTCATATAGGTTTAGAGAGCCACAAAGAGGAGAAGTAATTGTTTTTAAGTATCCAAAGGATGTATCTCAAAGATATATTAAAAGAATAGTTGGTTTGCCAAATGAAACAGTCGAGATTGTGGATGGACAACTGTATATTGCTAAGGAAGGTTCTTCGCGGGAAAAAATAGATGAATCATTATATATTACGGACAAGGTAAGAGCAGAATGGAAGAATAATCTTTCATCTGGCCCATTAAAGTTAGGAGAAAATGAATATTTTGTTATGGGAGACAATAGGAATTTTTCTTCTGATTCAAGAAAATGGGGAGTAGTGCCAAAGAATAATATTATTGGCAGGATACTTTTAAGAATTTCTCCTTTTGAAGTGCTAGTTAATACTATAAATTCAGAGTCGCTATAAAATAATTTAATTTATGAGTAAGCCAAAATTTCAAATACCTACTGGCATGCATGATATTTTACCTCAGGATCAGGTCTATTATGAAAAAATATTGGAAACAGCCAAGAAGGTTTTTTCCTTTTATGATTTTGATAAGATAGATACTCCTATCCTTGAAGATGCAAATTTATTCATCAGAAGCGTTGGCCAGAATACCGATATAGTTGAAAAGGAAATGTTTTCTTTGAAGACAAAAGGGAAAGATATTTTGTCTTTAAGACCAGAAGGAACAGCTTCTATTGTGAGAGCATATATTGAACACGGTTTTTCTTCTTTGCCCCAGCCAGTGAGATTATGGTATTATGGGCCATTTTTTAGATATGAAAGACCTCAAGCTGGAAGATTTAGACAGTTTTGGCAGTTTGGAATAGAGATTTTAGGAGAAAATGATCCCATCATAGACGTTCAATCAATTTTAACAATGTACGCGATTCTTCATGATTTGGGATTAAAGAATTTAATGGTAAGAGTTAATTCAATAGGAGATGACAATTGCAGGCCATTATATAGGAAAGCATTAGTTAAGTTTTTGAGAGAAAAGAGTTCTTCATTGTGTGGAGATTGCAATAGAAGAGCAAAGACAAATCCTTTAAGAGTTCTTGATTGTAAGAATGAAAAATGCCAGGAAACATTATCTCAAGCTCCACAGAGTGTTGATTTCCTTTGCGATTCTTGTAAAAATCACTTAAAAGAAGTTTTAGAATATTTGGATGAATTAAAGGTGCCATATTGTTTAGATAGTAAATTGGTAAGAGGGTTAGACTATTACACTAAAACAGTTTTTGAAATAGAGACAGAAAAAGATGGAGTTAGGTCAGGAGCCTTGGCAGGAGGAGGAAGATATGATAATCTAGTAAAAATGTTGGGAGGGGGAGATATTCCTGCTTGTGGTGCAGCTGCTGGAGTAGATAGGATTATTTCTGCAATGAAGGAAATAGGAGCCAAGGTTTCATTTCCTTCAGTTCCAGAGATATTTTTTGCTCAAATAGGTCCTTTAGCTAAAAAGAAAAGTTTGCCGATACTTGAAGATTTAAGAAGGGCAAATATTAAAGTTGGTGAAGGATTTGGCAAGGACTCCCTTAAAGAGCAACTTGGTAAAGCTAGTAGATTGGGGGCTAAAGTTGTAATAATTTTAGGGCAAAGAGAAGCTTTAAACAACATGATATTGATTAGGAATATGCAAACAGCTAAACAGGTCGAGGTAAAACAAGAAGATATTATTAAAGAAATTAAAAACGTATTAAAAGAACAATAAAATGAAGATTGCAAAACAACCAAGGGAAACTTCACAATCTCTTGTCTATAGATTTACAAAAGCAGTACAAAAAAGCGGAGTGCTTTTGGAAGCTAGAAAGAGAAGATTCGTTGTAAAAGCAAAGAGCGAAAATATGCAAAAAAGAACCGCTCTTGCAAAAGTTGCAAAGAAAAAGGAGTTTGCTAAGCTTAAGAAATTAGGTAAAACATCTAAATAATATGCTTACAGAAGAAATTAAGAAAGATTTAATTTCTGCATTAAAAGAAAAGAATGAATCAAAGGTATCTACCCTAAGGATGCTGTCTTCTTCTATTTTTAATAAAGAAATGGATAAGAGGGTTAAGATTTTTGAGAAAGAACCTACTCTTACAGAAGAGCAATTAAAGGAAAAAATGAAATTGACTGATGAAGAAATAATTGAAGTTCTTTTTTTAGAAGTTAAAAAGAGAAGAGATAGTATCGTTCAATTCGAACAGGGAGGGAGACAAGACTTAATTGAAAAAGAAAAAACAGAGATGGAGTTTTTGAAAAAATACATGCCTAAAGAATTAACAGAAGATGAGATTAGGGTAATCGTTAAAAATGTTGTCTCTAAGACTAATGCTCAAGGGATGAAAGATATCGGAATAGTTATGAAAGAAGTTTCTCCTCAAACTAAAGGAAAGGCAGATGGTAACTTAGTAGCAAAAGTTGTTAGGGAAGAATTAGGGAATTAACGGAGGCACCTCTTTGGAGGTGCTTTTAATTTATAAAATGGAAAAGATAATTATTCAAAATCGAAAAGGATTAAAAATGGCAGTAGCTGTTGATGAAATAAAAAATCAGAAAGGATTAGTTTTTTTAATGCATGGACATTTGGGATTTAAAGAACATCCGTTATTAACAGAGACAGCAAAAATATTTAAAGAATATAATTTTACAATAGTTTTATTTGATGCAACAAATAGTCTTGGAGAAAGTGAAGGGAAAATGGAAGGTGGGACGATAACAAGTTATTATGAAGACCTAGAAGATATAATTAATTGGTCAAAATTACAGAGTTTTTATCAAAAATCGTTCTTTTTGAGTGGTCATAGTTTAGGAGGATATTGTGTTGCTAACTATGCTGTTAATAATAATCTTAAAGGGGTTATACTTTTTTGTCCCCTTGTTTCAGGAAAACTTTATCAAGAGACAAATAATATTAAAGACATATTAGAAGATTGGAAAGCCAGTGGAGTTAGAGTATGGGAAAGTCATAGTAGTCCAGGGATCATCAAAAAGGCAGGATATGATTTTATTAAAGATGGAGAGAAACATGATTTATTAAAAACAGCAGATAAAATAAAGTGTCCAGTTTTAATAATAGGAGGAGATAAAGACGATGTTATCCCGATAGAGCATCAAAAAATGTTATTTGATAAGATTAAGAGCAAGAAAGAATTTCATATTATTAAAGATGGAGATCACAATTTAAGCGATAAAGAAAATTCTACAGAGTTTCACGATATTATTAATAGGTGGATAATAGCAAATTATTAAAAATAGAGTCCTAAAGGGCTCTTTTTTGTTAAACTTGCAATAACTTTCTTAATCTTGTAAAATAGACTCAAAAGAAATGATTGAAATTATTAATATCTCAGGGGGAGACAAGAACGTTTCCAAAGAATCTTTGAAGAAGATTGCAGAAAAAGTATTAAAGTTAGAAAAATCTAAATTAGATTTATCAATTGCTTTAGTCAACTCTTCGGAGATTAGAAAATTGAATAAAAAATACAGAAAAAAAGATAAAACAACTGATGTGCTTTCGTTCGGAGAAGATATGAACCAAATAGTTATCTGTACGGATGAAGTTAAGAAGAATGGAAAAGACTTTAAAAAAGAATTAACAAGAGTATTAATACATGGGGTTCTGCATATTCTGGGATATGAGCATGAAAAAGGAGAAAAGAAAGAAAAAGAAATGCTTTTAAAACAAGAAGATTATATTTTAAAAATATTTAAATAAAAAACAATGGCTAAAGACAGAGTTATCACTGGTCTCGATATAGGCACAGATACTATAAAAATAGTTGGTGTAAAAAAAGATTCAGAAATAGGATTCGAAGTTTTGTTTTCTGATAAAATAGATTCTTTTGGCGTGCATAAGGGAAGGATAAGAGAAATTGGAGAGGTAAGCAAAAGGATACAGGATCTTTTAGAAAGAGTTGAGAAAAGAAATAATTGTAGAATTGATAGCCTTTTCGTGAACATTAACGGAACGAGACTTCAATTGGTTTCAAACCATGCTTTGATATCAGTAGGAAGAGCTGACCAAAAAGTTTCTAAAGAAGACATTGAAAGAATATATGAAGATGTTAAGACGATAAATCTTCAATCAGGAAACAAGACAATTCTTCAAGTTTTTCCCAAAGAATGGGTTCTCGATGGAGAAAAAGAAATAAATGATCCTTTGGGAATGCAGGGGATGAGATTAGAATTAGACGCTTTTCTTCTTTCAGCTTTTACTTCTGACATAGAAAGCATTATCGAAGCAGTGGGAGGCTTAGATGAAGATAATATCGTTTCTGGACCGATAGCTGATGCAAGCGCTGTTTTAACTCCGAACCAAAAAGAATTAGGAGTAGCACTGATAAATATTGGAGCTGGAACAACTAGTATAGTTATTTTTGAAGAAAACAAGCTTCTTAATTTTGCAGTCTTTCCTATTGGATCAGCAAATATTACTAATGATATAGCTATTGGATTCAAGACAGAGATAGAAACTGCAGAAAAGATTAAAAGAGATTTTGGATTTTGCAATAATAATGCAAATGGAAAAAAGATGATAGATTTTGATTTATCTTATCTTGATGAGCCAGAAGATTATGATTTTGAAGAAGATAAGAAAAAAAAGAAAGCAGAGAAAAAGAATAAAAATGTTTTATCTTTCTCAGAAAAAGAATTAGGTAAGATTATTGAAGCAAGAGTTTGTGAGATTTTTGAATTAGCTGATAAAGAAATTAAGAAAGCTTCAAAACAAGGACTTCTTCCTGGTGGAATTGTCCTTACAGGTGGTGGAGCAAAACTTCCTGGGATTGTTGAGTTAGCTAAGAAAGAATTTAAACTTCCTTGTAGGATTGGATATCCAAAGGATTTTAAGGGATTAGAAAAAGATAGCTCTCTTGCAACTGTTTGTGGATTGATAATAAACAAGATGGAACACATAGAGCCTAGAGGATCTAATTCTTCAGGAATCGGAAAGAGCATCAGGAGATTTTTTGAAAATTTCATTCCTTAATTAAATATATGAGCTTAGCAAGAATAAAAGTTGTTGGAGTGGGAGGGGCTGGATGTAATACTGTTGATAGGTTGATGAGGGCTAAAATCAAGCAAGTTGAGCTTGTAAGCATCAATACAGACGCTCAAGACTTAAAGAGAAAAGAAGCACACGTGAAGGTAAGAATTGGTGAAAAAATCACTAAGGGTCTTGGGGCGGGAATGAGACCAGAGATTGGAAGACTATCCGCAAAAGAAAACATAAAAGAAATAGAGCATGTTATTAAAGATGCTG
>JAQTRG010000003.1 GCA_028711945.1 Minisyncoccota bacterium | reverse complement strand
GGAACAAAGATCCTAATATGCAAAGCAATCCAAATATTAATGTAAACTTAGAAAAATTAATCTTGTCAGCAAAAGTCAAAAGCATTTTAAGAAATATTAATCCAAAAATAAAACTAAAAATCAATCCTACCCATGACTGATTAACAATTGATGGATTGTCTAAATAAAGATAAAGAGAAGAACCCATTACAACTGGAGCAGAAATTAAATAAGACTTCCTTAATATTTCCTTTGGATTGCTTTCGCTTAATGATAATCCAAATATAGTTGACCCAGATCTTGATACTCCTGGAATGGCTGATAATCCCTGCAAGACACCAACAATGATAGCTGACAAATTATTACTAATTTTCCATTTAATTTGCTTGCTTTGAAAAAATGAAGTTAATAATAATCCAAGTCCAGTTAACATTAATAAAGCCCATCCCACAGAAAATTCTTTTGCCATTTTATACATTCCAAAACCAATAGCTCCTGAAATAATGGTAACTATAATAAAAAACTTAACGAACTCTTTATCTTTGAGCAGAAGCAAATCTTTCCAATCTTTAAGGAAATATACGAAAAGAGCTAAAAGTGTTCCCAAATGAAGGAATATAGCCAAATCTACACTATTTAAACTCTTAATCATGCCTTGAGATACCAAAGCCACTACCCCCTCACTAGAAACTGGTATCCATTCAAATATTCCTTGCAATGTTCCCAATAAAGCATATTCCCACATATTATTTTTCTATTCTTATAAATCTATACTTACCAAATTGATCTTTAAAAAATTGGTAACTAGAATATTTATCTTTAACTATTTCTTCAATATCATTCATTTGATCTTCATCAAGTTCCATAAATATCTTTCCATTATCTTTTAAAAAAGTCTTTGCTTCTTTTAAAAATCTTCTAATCAAATTCATTCCTCTTGTCCCTCCCAAGAGAGCTAATTTGGGCTCAAACATTTTGACATCTTCTCCAACCTCTTCCCATCTTTCATCAGCAACATATGGTGGGTTAGCTAAAATATAATCATAACTAGAATCTATATTTGAAAAAACATCTGTTTTAATTATTTTCCCATTAACTCCATTAATTCCCAGATTAATTTTAATCTGTTCTATGAAATCATCATTAATTTCTCCGAAATCACAAAAACAATTATTAATATTTTTTAAAATAGATATTCCTACGCATCCAGATCCAGAAAACAAATCAAGACAATGAAATTCCTTGTTTTCTTTTTTAATTTCATTAATTACTATCTCCACCCAATATGATGTTTCGTCTCTAGGGATGAGAGGCCTCTTAGAAAGATCTATCTTTGCATTAAGAAAATCCTTATATCCTTTCTTGTACTCTTCTGGTAAATCCATATTTAAGACAAAGTAACCATCATTCCAACAATAATTCCTATCATTATTCCTCCAAATATTTCGACTAAGCTGTGCCCCAATATTTCTCTTAATTTATCGATATCTTCATCTAATACATCGATAAGCTTATTTAAAGACTGGGCTTGCTTTCCTGCTGCTCCCCTTATTACCTTGGCATCATAGATTATGAAAAAAGCTAAAATTACAGCTACAGCAAAAATAGAAGAGCTGAAGCCAGCCATTATTCCGACTGATGTTGCCAAAGCTGAAACTGTAGCACTATGAGAAGAAGGAAATCCTCCAGGCAGGGAGTATAAATTAACCCTAAATTTCCTTTTTTTATTCCTAAATGTTAAAAGGAAAGCCTTCATGCTTTGAGCAACAAACCAAGCAACTACGGCTGCTAACAATGCTTTGTTTAAAAATAATTCATTTAAAAATTCCATATATGATTATTCTATCAGATTAACTAAAATAATTGAATACTAAAACTTAACATTAAAAATCTTGCTCTTTTCTTTAGCTCCTTTTATTATTCTGATATCTCCCCTATTAATGTTAAGATATTTTACCAAAAGCTCTACTATTTTTTTATTTGCTTGCCCATCAATAGGTTTTTCCTTCACAAAAACATCAAAAGAATCCTCTTTCTTTTTAATAACCTTATCTTCTTTTGACTTTGTGAAAGCCTTAACTTTTATAAGCATATGACCAAAAGCCCCTCTAGGGGCTCTTTGATTAATTAATCTTTAACATTTCTACATCAAAAATTAGCGTAGCATTAGGAGGTATTATTCCTCCTGCACCACTTGCTCCATAACCCATTTGAGAAGGAATTGTTAGTTTTCTTTTTTCTCCAACTTTCATCCCAAGGATGCCCTTTTCCCATCCTTCAATTACTTGTCCAGCTCCCAAGTCAAACATAAAAGGAGTTCCTCTATCTACGCTTGAATCAAACTTTGTTCCATCTTCAAGAGTCCCCGTGTAATGCACCTGCACCTTATCACCATTCTTAGCTCCTTCTCCTGTTCCTTCTTGTATTGTTTCTATTTTTAATTCTTCCATTTTTTGTTCATTCCCTTGCCCTGTGGTTACATTATTATTCTCTGTTGGAGCATTCAAATCTTTAGGTTTCATCATGAAATAAAAACCTATTCCAAGAACAACTAAAATTAAAACCAAAGAAACAAGGTCTTTTTTATTTTGATCTGCCATAATAATTATTTAATTTCGTAAGAAACGTTAACCGTTACTTCAATTTTATTCGCACCAACAACAATTTGCATATTATTGCCAGAACCAACAGTTGCTTTTTCTGCCGCACTGTATGGCGGGACATAGGATTCAGTAAAGCTTAAAACATCACCCAAGCCAACTCCTAATTTACTAGCAATGCTTTTTGCTTTTAATGCTGCCTTATTAATAGCATCCTCTCTCGCTTGATTCTTTAAATCTTCTTCGTTGTCAATAATAAATTGAAGACCACTAACTTGACTTGCTCCAGCCTCAATAGAGCCTTGTATATCTGTTCCAATCTGGTTATTATCTCTAATTTTAACCTCAACTGATTCTACGGCTTCATATCCAACGATAACTCTTTTGCCCAAAGGATATGCTTCCAAATCAACTCCCTTCGTTTGCCATTCATATTTAGGATAAACATTAAAATCAACTGTTTTCATGTCTTCTTCTTTAACATTCTGCCTCTTTAGAAAATCAGTGATTCTGATGCTTTTTTCTCTATTCTTCCTCAAGGCTTCATTAATAGTAGCTTCTTCAGTAATAGCAGTGAAGGTTGTCAATGCTATATTAGGAATAGCAAAAACAGTTCCTGTTTCACTAATCATGATTGTGTTTTCATTAGCACTAGTTCCAATGTATTTGGTTTCTTTCATTTTATTCTGTATTGATACAAAAGCATAGATAACCAAAACTGCCATCAAAACTATTCCCACAATTGTTAAAATCTTAGTTAAAACATTTTCATTTTTTGATTCATTCTCAAAATATTGTGCTTCCATTTTTTTAAAATTAAATTAATTTTTACTATTTCGACCTTTAACAATTTTAACTTATCTTTGACCCAGGAAGTATTTCCTTCTCTGGAATTAAAATCGACATATTGTCTATATCTTTAACCGCGAGAATCATTGCTTGGCTTTCAAGCCCCATCATAATTCTTGGCTCAAGATTAACTACAAACACTGCTCTTTTGCCAATTAATTCTTCTGAATAATAAGCTTTGCCTATCCCCGCAATAACTTGTCTTTTTTCTTCCCCAAAATCAACTTCCATTTTAACAAGTTTCTCTGATTCTTCAACTTTTTCTGCTGTAAGAATCTTTCCAATCCTTAAATCAACTTTTTCAAAGTCTTCAAAATTAATCATTAAATACATTCTACCAATTAAAAGAAAAAAATAAAAGCCCCCTTGCGGGGGGCAGTGCTATGAACTTATTCTCTGCCGTTGTTTTCTTTCATTGGCCTAGCTTCGTCCACGATTAATTTTCTTCCTTCAATTTCTGTACCACTGAACATGTCCTTTGCTTTTGCAGCATCTTCTTCAGTAGCCATTTCAACAAAACCGAATCCTTTTGATCTCTTTGAAAATTTGTCTACAATGATAGTTGCTGATGCAACGTTTCCAGCCTTTGAAAACAAATCCTTAAGAGCAGCGTCATCAGTTGAGTAAGGAAGATTTCCTACGTATAACTTCTTCTCCATTTTATTTGTGAAATTTGATTAATTAACGACCTACTCTCAACTAACAATTAGACAAGAGTACGACCCCACCGAAATGTGGTTAATAATACAATACAGTAATAAATAAGCCTTGTCAATTAAATTATAAACAAAAAAATTATTCTAAAAATTTCTATTTTCCAATTTTTTCTGCTAGCTCGACTAGTCTACAAGAATATGCCCATTCATTATCATACCAAGCCAACACTTTTACCATATTGTCTTTTGCTTTTGTATATTCTAAATCAAAAATAGAGGAATATGAATCTTTTATAAAATCACTTGAGACTAATGGTGCCTTTTCAACTCTAATTATTCCTTTCAAATCTTTTTTGTCTGAACGATTTTCAAATACTTGATTAATCTCTTCAACAGTAACATTCTTTTTTAATTCACAAACTAAATCAATTAAAGATACAACTGGGGTTGGAACTCTGACAGAGATACCATCCATTTTTCCTTTAACACTAGGAACAACCTTGCCAATGGCTTTAGCTGCTCCAGTTGTTGTTGGGATGATATTTTCTCCTGCTGTTCTTGCTCTTCTCAAATCCTTGTGCGCAACATCTAATACACTTTGATCGTTAGTATATGAATGTATTGTTGTCATAAACCCTTTAACAATACCAAATTCTTCTTCAAGAATTTTAATAACTGGGGCAAGACAATTAGTAGTGCATGAACCCATATCAATTATCTCCTCTCCCTTATACTCATCTGCATTAACTCCCAAAACATATGACGGAATATCATCGTCTTTAGCTGGAGCAGAGATGATAACCTTTTTTGCTCCTGCTTTTATGTGTTTTTGGTTTCCTTCTCTATCTCTAAAAACTCCTGTGCATTCTAAAACAACATCTACCTTTAAGTCTTTCCAAGGAAGTTTTTCTGGATCTTTTTCACAAAAAACTTTAATCTTTTTCCCATTAATAATAATTTCATTCTCCTTTGCTTCCACTGTGCCATTGAAAATTCTATAAGCAGAATCATACTTAAAAAGATGAGCCATTGTTTTTGAATCAGACAAGTCATTGATAGCAACTACATCAATATCCATATTATCTTCAAAAATCTTTTTTAAAGAACACCTACCTATCCTTCCAAAACCATTGATTGCAATTTTTACTGACATATATTTTTAATCAGATATATTTAATAATTCACAAATCTTCTTTCTATCAAAACCAACAACCCAATTTCCATTAATTTCTAAAACTGGAACTGTTGTTTGTTGTGTCTTTTCAACCATTTCTTTTTGGGCTTCTTCATTAGAAGAAACATCTATTGGCTCGACTTCAAATCCATTTTCCTCTAAAAACCTTTTCAAGGTCATGCAATAAGGACAAATTGGTGTTGAAAATAATCTTACTTTATTCATGGTCTTTTTTCTTATTTATTTCTTCTTCTATTTTACACAACCTATTATATTTTGCCAATCTTTCGCCTCTAGCTGGTGCTCCTGATTTAATATAATCAGCAGAAATACCCACAGACAAGTCAGCAATAAAGCTATCGCAAGTTTCTCCAGAACGATGAGAAACTATTATCTTCCAGCCATATTCTTTAGCTAATCTTGCTGACTCTAAAAGTTCTGTTAATGTTCCAACTTGATTGATTTTAAGGATAACCGCATTACAAGCATTGCTCTCATGAGCCTTTTTGATGTTATTAGGATTGCTAGTAGTCAAATCATCTCCTATACGCATTATCTTGCTACCAATTCTACTATTCATTCTTTCAAATCCCTTAAAATCATCTTCAGAGAAAGGGTCTTCTATCCCAATAATTGGATATTCATTAATGGTATCCGAATAATAATTTAATAAATTTGCTCTATCATATACTCCTGTTTGTAATCCATAGTATCCTTCATTTATTCCAACCTCCTTCCTAAAAAATTGAGTTGCAGCAACATCTAAAATAATATTAATCTTTTTCGAATAATCAGCCCCCTCTATCGCCTTAACAATTAAGCTTAAAGCAATTTCAGGTAAATCTATTTCTGGAGCAAAACCACCTTCATCTCCAACATTAATAGAGCTGTGCCCATAGCTGCTTTTTAATATTTTTTTAAGTTGAAAATATGTTTCTGATCCCATTCTTAATGATTCAAAAAAATTCAATCCTTCTGGAACAATCATAAATTCTTGAAAATCTAAATCATTTCCAGCATGAGCGCCTCCATTAATAACATTGAAACATGGTTGAGGGATTTTAATTTCTTTATTTCCAAACAATTGAGCTATGTGTTCATAAAGCTGAATTTCTTTTGCTGCTGCTCCAGCTCTTGCTACAGCCATAGAAACTCCAACAACTGCATTGGCTCCTAGATTAAACTTACTATCAGTACAATCAATAGTAATCATCTTCTGATCAATTTCTAACTGTTCTCGCGAATCCATTCCAACAAGCTTAGGTCCTATTATTTCATTAACATTATTAATTGCTTTCAAAACTCCTTTTCCTCCATATCTTTTCCCTTCATCTCTTAACTCAAAAGCCTCTTTAGCTCCTGTTGATGCACCTGACGGGACTGAAGCGTAAAAAGAACCAAGATTAGTAATACACTCAACTTCAAGGGTAGGGTTTCCTCTTGAGTCAAGTATTTCTCTTGCTTTTATTGATTTAATTTCACTCATTTTTTTACTAAATTATTATGTATCTTAATCTTACCACACTAATTAAGATATTTGTATGCATGGATAACTGCTGTAGCTCCTTCTCCGCAAGCAACTACAATTTGTTTTACCTTTCCAAAATTAGCATCTCCTGGAACAAATAATCCAGATGTTTTAGTCTCTAAGGTTTCAAAATTAACAATAGCTTCTTTCTTGTCATTTAAATCAACTAATCCTTCCAAGAGATGTGTAGCTGGCTCATATCCTGCAGCCACAAAAACTCCATCAACTTCTAAAGATTTTTCTTCATTAATCTTTTTATCTTTGTATATAATACTCTTAACAAATACTTCTCCTTTTATTTCTTTCAATTCTGCTGAAGTAATTATTTTTACCTTTCCCGAACTCAATGCTTTGTCTTGATTATCTTTTCCAGCTCTAATTAACTCTCCATATTCAAGAATATATATTTTCTTGGCATAATTATTAAGAAAAATAGCTGCTTCGAATCCTGCATCTCCCCCTCCAATAATTGCTACTACTTTATTATTAAATAAAGGACCGTCACAAGTGGTGCAATAACTCACTCCTCTTCCAACATATTCTTTTTCGCCAGGAACTGAAAGTTTTCTTGGCTCTGCTCCTGTAGCAAAGATAACTGTTTTTGATTGAAACAATTTGCCACTTTTTGTTGAAACAGAAAATACATCATTCTCTTTCTTCAATGAAACTACTTCATCATTAAAAACTTCGACTCCTTTATTTCTCATTTGCTCTTCAAGTTTTTGGATTAATTCAAAGCCTGATATTTTTTCAAATCCAGGATAATTTTCAATATCAACAGACTTATTAGCCATCTGCCCACCAAAAGCCTTGGCAATTACCAAGGTTTTCATTTTCTGTCTAGCTGAATATATTCCAGCAGTCATTCCTGCTGGACCTCCACCGATTATAATTAAATCGTATTCCATTATATCTTCATTTCTTTTAAGAAGTCTCTAATTTTAGGACCAAAATCAGGATGATCCAATGCCAGTGTTAAAAATGACCTAAACCATGTCATTTTATCTCCACACTCAAGCCATTCTCCTTTTATTTCATAACCATAGATTACCTTACCCTCTTCAGCCATTTCTCCTAAAACTTGGCTAATAGAATAATCATTTTGCCTCATTGATTTATTCTTATCAATCTTTTCAAATACATCTGGAGTTAAAATATATCTTCCAACGATAACTAAATCTGATGGAGCCTCTCCTTCTTTAGGCTTTTCAACAACTCTCTTTATTTTAAAAACACTATTAGCTATTTTTTCAACTTCAACTACTCCATAGCTAGAAAGCTTGTTCTTGGGCATTCTCTTTAAAGCTATAACAGGCCTCTGGCATGTTTCATATACTTCTTTGAGTTGTTGGAATCCAGGAACATCCTTAGAATAGATAATATCATCACAGAAAAAAACACCAACTGGATCTTTTCCTATAAACTCTCTTGCTTGGCAAATTGCATCAACATTGCCAGTAGCTTTTCTCTGAATAACAGAAGAAAACTTAATATCTTTACAAACATTGCTTAGTTCTTTAAGCATTTCTAAATCATTTTTTTTGTTCTTCTCTTGCAAAAGCTTTTCTAATTCAGGATTAGACTTAAAATAATCATATACATCTTTTTGATTCTTTCTTACAACAAACTGTATTTCTTTTATCCCAGACTCTAATGCTTCTTCAACATTATAATGAACCAACGGCTTATCAACTAAAGGTATCAACTCTTTAGATATTACTTTTGATAAAGGAAGAAATCTTGTTCCCATTCCTGCAATAGGAAATATTGCTTTTTTAACTGTTTTTTTGCTCATATTATTTCTTTTTTGGTGTTCTTAAAAATGCTGGTATTTCAAATATTTTCTCGTCTTCGTCTTCTTTCTCCATTTCTTTCTTTTCTGCCTCCTTGATATCAAGAGCGCTTCTTCTTATCTCCACGTCCTTTTCTTCTTCTTTTTTAATAACTTTCTTTTTGGTTTTCTCTTTTTTCTTTTCTTTTACCTTTTTAGGTTCTTTCTTTTTCTTCTCTGCCTCACTTCCAGTAGCAAGAATAGTAATTTTTAACTCGTTCTTCATTTTTGGATTTTGACTTAAACCAAAAATAATCTTAGCGTTAGGAGCAAACTCGCTAATCTTCTCGCTTACCTGAGATAATAATTGTAATGATAGTTCTTTGCCAGATTCAACATTAAACATAACATTATCTGCATTGTCTAGTTTGTAATCAAGGATAGGATTCTTCAAAAGTAACTTAGCAATCTCTTCTGCGTTCTGGCTTGATTTAGCTTTAACAAAATTTAAATACGCAACCTTTTTTCTTCCTTCAAGTATTGTTCTAATATCAGCCCAATCTATATTAATCAATCCTGGCGAATAAATTGTTCTTAACAATCCTTCTAATGATTCTGCTAGCTTGTCATTCAACAAGTTCAATGAATCAGCAAAAGAAACTTCTTCCTTAGTTAAATTAAATATCTTTTCATTGGGCAAAACTAGAAAAGCATTTAAGCTTTCTTTAATCTTTTCAAGGGCTTTTACAGACAATTCCATCTTCTTTCTTCCTTCAAATGCAAAGGGTGTTGTAAAAATGCCCAATGTATTTAATCCCATTTCTTCAGCTATTTTAGCTATAATTGGAGTAGCTCCAGTTCCTGTCCCACCTCCAAGAGAAGATACGATAATATACAAATCCTTATCATCACTCAAAAGATGTTTTATCTTTTCAATATCTTCTTTGGCAGCCTTTTCTCCTATTTCAACATCTCTTCCTGTACCAAGTCCTCTTGTCAGCTTATTGCCAAATGAAAATGTTTTTAGTGCCTTAGGAAGAGATTTCAAAGCTTGATTGTCTGTATTAACAGCAACAAAATCAACTTTTTGGTAAGAAAAATCTTTAAGCTTTCTTAGAAGTTCAGCTATAATATTGCCTCCGCCACCACCAACTCCAATAACTTTAATCTTAACCCTTCTCATTGTAGCCTCGCTGTCATTATCTTTTGGTTTGGCTACAACAGGTTTTTCCTCTTTTTTCTTTTCTTTTACCTTTTTTATTTTATTCTTAGTTTTTTTCATTGTGGACATATTATACTCTGTTTTTATCCAATTTTCAATTTTGATACAATTGCATCAAACTCTTCTTTAGATATATCTTTTCTCTGTGGAGCCACACCAGAAAAACAGATATTATCATCTTTTTCTCTTGGAACTATGTGTAAATGGAAATGAAATACTGTTTGCTCAGCACAAGCTCCGCTAGCATGGTATAAATTAATCCCTTCTGCTCCCATATTGTCCTTCATTTTTTGTGCAATCTTTTTTGCAACATCAATCATTCTTTCTAAATGCTTTTCTTTTACATCAAAAATGTTTTCTCTATGTTCTTTGGGAATAATTAAAACGTGACCAATGGACATTGGGCTAACATCTAAAAATGCCAGAACTAAATCATCTTCATATATCTTATAACAAGGAATCTCTCCTTTTATTATTTTACAAAAAATACAATTCTCCATATTCTATTCATTAAAAAATATTTCTTAAAAATAATCTTTTAACCCGAAAAGTCCGAATAATCCAAAAAATGCAAACAAAGTAGTAAACCCAGGGAATATTCCCATAATACCAAACCATCCTAAAAAGCCAACTTTCCATAAATCAGCTGGCTCACGATCAATGATAAATTCCATCACGCTATAAAGCAATAAAAGGATAAATCCTGCCATTAAAAGAAAAAATAGTCCAAAAAAGAACCATTCTTCTATCTTTACAATCCCAAAAACCATATTGTGCGCCAAAAAAGAGACAAAAGCTCCCAAAAAAGAACCATATATTAACTTTAACCTTTTACTCATGTTTTTAGTCATGTATTTTATTTTATGAATACTTTATAACAATATATACTATTTTGTCTCTCAAGAAAAGGGTCTTTCTCCACCCTTAGAAGAAACAAAAAACAGAGCAAAGCCCTGTCTTCTTGTTCGGAAGTAGGGACTCGAACCCCAATTACCAGGGCCAGAACCTGGTGTCCTACCATTAGACGACCTCCGAATATATTAATCTCTCAAATACTTTCTAACAGCAAAGTAGCTAGAAATCAAGCCCAATCCAACTCCAACAGCTAGATTCAAGAGGAATACGACAAGGAAGTTTGTTTTGAAAAATACTAAACAATCAAATCCAAAGAATAAAGACTGGAATTGTTCATTAAACACAAAAGGAATAATCAAGAAAATAAAGAATGACAAAAGAGCAGCAAAAAATCCACACAAAGCTCCCTGGACAAGGAATGGGCCACGGATAAAACTATTCTTTGCTCCGACTAACCTCATTATCCCAATTTCTTCTTTTTGAGAATAAATACTCAATCTTAAAGTATTAAATGTTACAATTATAGCTATTAAGCTTAGAAATATCGTCATGGAAAGACCAGCAACATTTACACTATTCGTGAGATTAGACAACCTCTCAATCATTACCCCTCTTTTATAATCATTGACCTCATTAATCAAACTATTGAATTCATCCTTTTTTAGATATTCTGAAATTTGTTTGTATTGAGATGGTTCATTTGTTTGAATCCTTAGTGAAGAAAGGAATGGATTAATATTAATCAATTCCAATGCTTCCATATACTTATCCCCTTCATGAGATTTAACAAAAGAATTGTATGCATCTTCTGGAGAGATATAATCTACTTTTTTAACCTCAGGAATCTTAACTAATTCTTCTCTAATTCCTAGGATAGTATCTCTTTGCACTCCCTCATTAAAAGTAACAGAAATATCTATCTTGTCTTTCAGCTCTTGAGTTAAATATGAAACACCTCCTTGGAAAAAATACAATCCCGTTCCTAGTATTGTAGCAACAAAAATCACTAATGATGTAGCAAACGTCAAAAATCCATGTCTAAAAAAATACTCCCAACCGCTTTTAAATATTTTTCTAATATATTTAATCATAATGAAAATACACCCTTTTCTTCATCCCTAATTATTCTTCCGTCTTCAAGAGTAATAACTCTTTTCTCTAATAAATTAACAATTTCTTTGCTATGAGTAGAAAGTATAACCGTTGACCCAGATTCATTTATTTTCAAAAGTATTTTAATTATATCTCTTGTATGGTATGGATCAAGATTGCCTGTAGGCTCATCTGCTAGAATAATCTTTGGTCTATGTATCAAAGCTCTTGCAATCGAAACTCTTTGTTGTTCTCCTCCTGAAAGCTCTCTTGGCAGACAATTTATTTTACTCTCTAATCCGACAAGCTCTAATACTTGCATCACCTCTTCTTTTACAAGCGACTCATTAAAGTCAAAAGCCTCAAGGGCATAGGCAACATTTTCGTAGACAGTTTTGTATGATAATAATTTATAATCTTGAAAAATAAATCCTATCTTCTGCCTAATTGTATAGGCATTGCTTTTCTTAATTTCAGCTATATTAACATCATCAAACATAATTAAACCAGAAGAAGGTTTCTCTTCGCAAGAAATCAATTTTAATATAGTTGTTTTGCCTGCGCCAGAACGCCCGCAAAGAATAACAAACTCTCCATCCTTTATCTCAAAAGAAGCATTTTTAATTGCTACTTTTTTTTCCTTGACTAAATTAGGTGGATATTCTTTTGTAACGTTTTTGAACTCTATCATAATTTAATTTCTGCTTCTATAAATTCATCCAAGTCTCCATCTAAAACCTTGTCTGGTTGAGATGATTCTATTTCTGTCCTATTATCTTTTACCATTTTATAAGGATGCAAGACATATGAACGTATTTGATTCCCCCAGCTAGCTGAAATCTTTTCTCCTTTAATATCTGAAACTTCTTTTTCCTGCTTCTCTTGCTGGTATTGATAAAGTTTAGACATAAGAAGACTCATTGCTCTTTCTTTATTCCTGCCTTGCAATCTTTCTGATTGGCAATTAACAACTATTCCCGTTGGAACATGTGTAATCCTTATCGCTGATTCTCTTTTGTTAACATACTGGCCTCCTGGGCCAGAAGCTTTGTAGGTATCTATCCTTAAATCATCTGTTTTAACATCAATATCATTTATTCCAATCTCTGGCAAAACTTCTACTAAAGCAAACGAAGTATGCCTTAATTTTTGTGCAGAAAAAGGAGAAATCCTTACCAACCTATGAACTCCTGTTTCTCTTTTTAAAAATCCATAAACAAACTTTCCTTCAATAAGCATTGCTACTGATTTTATTCCTATCCTTCCTTCGCTTCCACCGCCCTCTCCCCATGATTCATCGAGGGTGCTCACTTTAAATCCTTTCCTCTCGCAATATCTATTATACATCCTTAAAAGTATTGCTGCCCAATCCTGAGCATCTTGGCCACCAGCTCCTGAATAAATAGAAATCATTGCATTCCCTCTATCATATTTTCCACTAAGATATATTTCCTTCTCTTTTATCTTTAACTTTTTCTCAAACTTATCGATTTCTTGTTTCAAATTTTCAGAATCAAGAACTTCTTCAAACTCTTTAAAATCTTTTATCGCCCTTTTAAACACTTCAAAAGATTCTACTTCTTCTTTCAGCTCAGATAATTCTCTAGAAATCGTTTTTGCTCTTTCTTGATTATTCCAAAAATTAGAATCATTCGTTTCTTTTTCTAATTCTTTTATTTTTTGTGTCTTTTCAGCAAGGTCAAAGACGGTCCTCAATGGTGAGGATTCTTTTTTCTAATTCTTCAATTGTTGAATTTTTTTCCATTACAGATATTATATCAAATAATTTATTTAACAACAAATGAATTAACTGTTTCCTTTGCTGTTTCTAAATACTTTTCCCAATCTTTTTGCGCTGTATTAAAACTAATTAACCAAATTCCATCGTCCTTGCCTCTAACTAAAACTAATAATGATTTAAAATCAGCTCCTTGCTGTCTTTCGTGCCCCTCGATAGAATATCCTTCATTTCCATTAACTTGCAGAGGCTCTTCCTTGTCTACTACAAAATCGGGAATACTTTTAATTACTTGCTCCTTAATATATCCTACATAATCAGGCATTATTCTAGACTTCATTTCATCATATGTAATCATAAAATAACTCTTGAAGTTAATATTCTTTAACTCAACTTCTTCATGATCTTCTATATCTTTTACGATTGTTGCTGAAACACCAGAAATGGATGGTTGCTCCATCCAGCCATCAGGGATATTAATTGAAAATGCTGCATTATCAATTGATTTAGATGCTTGATTTATGTTAGATATCCTATTTATTAAATCATTCTTAATCTTATTTTGCCCTAGAACATAGCCACCATAGAATATAGCAATTAAAATTATTAAAGATGTGGCTATGTGTAACTTTTTATTCATATTTCTTCTCTATCTATGCTTATTATGATACCATTGTAGCATATAATAATTAAATTGAAATATGAATAATTACATCAAAATACTGCTGATTGTTGTCATTTCAGGGTTAATTATTTTTTTTATTCCCAAAGGATATGATTCATATAATAAAGAATTGGAGCTGCAAAAAAAGATTGGCCAAATGCTAATTGTAGGATTCAGAGGAACTGAAGTTGATAGAATCTCATACGTCTCAAAAGCAATGAATAGTTTAAATCTGGGAGGAATAATCTTATTTGACAAAGATAATCCTTCTGGACAATTCCCTAGAAATATAATTAGTCCCGAACAAACTAAAAAATTAATACAAGATTTAAATAAATATTCTCCATCACCTCTTTTTGTAGCTGTTGATGCTGAAGGTGGATATATAAATAGACTAAAAGAAAAGTATGGATTTAAAAATATTCCTAGCGCAGAACAAATGGGCAAAGGAACCACAGAAGAAACAAAAAATAATGCTATTCTGCTAGGACAAGAATTAAAAGATTTAGGATTTAATATGGATTTCGCTCCAGTAGTTGATGTTAATGTAAATCCAGAAAATCCAGTTATCGGATATTTAGAAAGATCTTTTTCTAATAATCCAGATATTGTGTATGAGCATGCTTCTAAATTCATAGAAGGCCTTCACCAAAATAATATCATATCTGCAATTAAACATTTTCCAGGCCATGGAAGCTCATCTGCTGACTCTCACTTGGGAATGGTTGATGTAACCAATACCTATAAACAGGAAGAATTAATTCCTTATGAAAAATTAATAAAAGATGGCTATTCTGACATGGTAATGACCGCACATATTGTTAATACAAATATTGACCCTGTTTACCCTGCAACACTTTCTCCTTTGTTTATACAAAACATTTTAAGAAATCAATTAGGATTTAACGGAATCGTTGTTTCAGATGATATGCAAATGGGAGCTATTGTAGACAACTACGGATTTGATGAAGCAATTGTTAAAGCTATTAATGCTGGATGCGACATGCTCATTTTATCTAACAATGGAAAAACATATGACGAAAGAGCTCCATACAAAGCAATAGATGCTATTCTTAAAGCAATTAAAAACGGAGAAATTACTGAAGCCCAGATAAATGACTCATATAACAGAATTCAAGAATTGAAACAAAAGCACGGGATATAATAAAAAAAGAAAGGGCTAATCTGCCCTAACTGGTATAAAATTTGAAGCTACTGAAACTATGTCAGAAGCATTCATTGGAACTAAATAGCTTATTAGCTTCAATGATTTTTGTTTTTCAAGTTTATAAAATTGCCAAGTAATGTCTGAAAAAGCCAAACAATCCATAGCAACCAATTCCATATCTGATTTTAAAAGTCTAATCATGTTTTCTCTGTAAAATCCGATATGCTCTGGAGGAACATCAGGAAATATTTCCAATCCCTTGTTTTCATACAAAGCTCTTAACCTTAAAACATATGCTGAAGGACAAAAGACCTCTTTGTCTCTAAAATTTACAACATTCTGAGTCAAATCATTGATACAATAATGTGGATTTTCATTGCTTTCTTTTGTATACAAAGCAATTGTAAGGCTTGGATCTAATTTGTCCACCTCAATTGGCAATTGATGACGGAAAACTTTATCAAGATTACTTACAATATCTCTGATCTTGTCTTCTGCTGTTTCTTTCATAAAACACCTCCCTTGTTAAATATCTAATGAAAAGATAATACTTAAATAACTTAATGTCAATGTTGCCAATAAAAATTAGTGGTGGTATATATATGTTATTGGCATAAATATAAAAAACTAAAATATGGCACATGTAACTTGCAAAGCAACTCTTATCAGATGCTTAGATCCAAGATTTGTAAAAACAACAGAAGCTTGGATGGAAAAAGAATACGGCGCAGACACATACGAAAGCATGTCTATCGCTGGACCAGGTAAAGAAATTGCTGACGAAACTAATGATGGAAAATGTATTTTAAATAATATCGGAAAATGCATAAAGCTTCATAAATCTCCAGAAGTAGTAATCATATTTCACAACAACTGCGGCAATTATGGAATTGAAAATCCTGAAGAGGAAAAAGAAAAACAATTCTCAGATGCAGAGAAGTGCAAAAAAAGGATAAGAAGCATGTTTCCAGAAATAAAAGTAAAAAATGTGTGGGCAGAAATGAATTTCGAAACTAAACAAGTTAATTTCTCTGACATCAATTAAAAAAATAGGCTTAGGCCTACTCTTTTTATTCTTTATTTTCTTTTCTCTTTTGTCTTAATCTTTCAATATCAGTTAAATACTGTTTTCTTAAACGAACATTGTCAGGAGTAATTTCTAGATATTCGTCATCGTTCATTATGCTTAATCCTCTCTCTAGAGTAACCCTAACTGGAGGAGTTAGTTTGATAGCTTCATCAGATCCAGAAGCTCTCATATTGCTCAATTCTTTTCCTTTAGTAGGATTAACAGCCATGTCGTTTCCTTTAGAAACATTGCCAATTACCATTCCTTCATATACTTCTTCAGCATGCCCAATATACAATACTCCTCTTTCTTGAAGACCCCATAGAGAAAATCCAGATGCTTTCCCTGTAACCATAGATGTCATTGATCCAACGTTTCTTTTTTCTATTTCTCCTGCATGTGGCCTAAACCCTATCACTCTGCTAGCTAGAATACCTTCTCCACGAGTATCCATGACAAACTCTGGCTTGTATCCTAAAAGTCCTCTTGTCGGAATCTCAAAAACAATTCTGGTGTGACCTTGTTCTGGTCTCATTTCTGTCATTAACCCTTTTCTCTTTGAAAGCTTATCGATAACTGTTCCAGAAAACTCATCTGGAATATCAATAATTACTTCTTCAAATGGTTCTAACTTCTTTCCATTTTCTTCTTTAATAATTACTTGGGGTTGAGAAACCTGAACCTCATATCCTTCCCTTCTCA
>JAQTRG010000047.1 GCA_028711945.1 Minisyncoccota bacterium | reverse complement strand
ATCTTTGACTAGTATTACTAAAGGATATGAGGCAAAGTTTCCTGGACCGCTTGATTTGAATTCAGTTTTGCTTCCATCTTTATCTTTTTCACTTAAGATTAAAAGGTCTTTTTCTACAAACCATCCAGCAATGCTATTAGCATGATTAACTAATCCTCCTGGGTTATTTCTTAAGTCAAGAATTATTCCGTCGACACCACTGTTCAATATTTCAAATCCTGCTTTTCTGAAATCTTGATATACTGTGTCAGAAAATTGGAAAATAGTTAAATGAGCAATCTTTTTTCCATTTGTTGTCTCTACGACTTCCCATTCAAGAGATGGAACTTTTATTACTGCTCTTGTTATTTCTACATCTTTAGATTCTTTTTCTTCTCCTCTCAATATGGTTAGAACAACCTTAGTCCCTTTCGGCCCTCTAATCATATTAACAACTTGGTCAATGGATAAGTCAGAAGTAGGTTTCTTGTCAACAGCAAGAATAATATCTCCTGGTCTTAATCCTGCTTTTTCTGCTGGAGTTCCTTTGATTGGAGAAATAACTTTAATACTACTTTCTTTTGATCCAATCTGTATGCCAACCCCTTCAAAAGTTCCATTAATATCTTCTTGAAGTTTTTTAGATTCTCCAGGATCAAAGAATTCAGTGTATGGATCGCCGATTGCCTTGACCATTCCTGATGTAGCACCATATATCATTTTTTCTTGATCTAGTTTCTCTTGGTCAACATAATTATCTTTGACTTGATCCCAGGCTTTTTTTAGTAAAGAAAAATCAACATTGTCTATGCTATAAGCAGTTTTGTAATAATCTTCAGAAATATATTCGTGAAAATAAAAACCAGTGACAAAGGCTATCCCAATTAGGACCATGCAAGCTATTGTTTTGATGTTATATTTTTTGTCCATAGTGTTTCAATAATTAAAAGATACCATATTTTAAAAATGAAGACAAATTATCTGCTAGTCAAATAATTCCACTCAAATCCATCTATTTTAACATCAACAAAGCTTCCTATCTTTCCATTGTTAATCACAATAGCTCTTCCCGAATCAGTTCTTCCAAGATATTTGCCTTTTCTTTTTTCAATAACAAGAACTTTGTATTTTTTACCAATCAATCTCTTGTTCTTTTTCATATTCATTTCTTGAAAAAGATTATTCAATTTTCTTGATCTTTCTTTTTTAATTCTATCAGGATAATCTTTCAAATTAAAATCAGGAGTTCCTTTCCTTTTTGAAAATTTAAAAATATGTATAATATCAGGTTTTATCTTCTTAATAGCCTTTAGTGTTTTTTCAAATGATTTTTCTGTTTCTAATGGATGCCCGACGATAATATCAGTAGCAATTATATTATCTTTGAATGTTTTTCTGAATAATTTGCAAATATATTCAAAATCTTCGACTAAATATTTTCTATTTAGTTTTTTTAATAATTCATTATCACCTGTTTGCAGAGGAAGATGGATGAATTTATATATCTTTTCTGACTCATACAAAGGAATTAATTTATCAATTATTTTTCTTGTATGTCCTGGGTTCATCATTCCTAACTTGATTCTAAAATTACCTTTGATTTTAATTAATTCTTTTAATAAATTAGGCAAAAGCTGTTTTCCTTTATCTAGTCCATATATTCCTAAATCTTGAGATGTTAATTGTATTTCTTTAAATCCTTGACTGATAACCTGTTTAGCTTCATTAATAATATTTTTGATTTGAAAAGATTTTAATTCTTTTCTGGCTAATCTAGTCGCGCAATAGGTGCACGAACCGAGGCATCCTTCAGCAATGGAAATAACGGCAGAAGTAGAATGAGTAGATCTTTTCTTTAATAATAATAGTTCTTCTTTGTCTTTTCCTTTTTTAATTGTTTTCTCAATAATAGAATTAATTAATCCGATGCCTCTTGGATTGATTATTCCATCTGATACTTCTAAGCATTCTTTTCGAGAAATCAAAGGAAGGCACCCAGAGATTATCACTTTTTTCCCTTGTTTTTTTAATTCTCTGGCTTCTTTTAATATTTTCCTTTCTGTTTTTTCAACTACTCCGCAAGTATTTAAAATAACAAAATCAGCCTCCTCTTTAGAGACTTCTTCATGTTTTTCAGATAGCATTCCTTTGATTATCTCTGAATCAGCTTGATTCATTTTACAACCATATGTTTTGAGATAGAATTTCATGAGCGAGATACCAGAATCGAACTGGCGTTCTTTGCTTGGGAAGCAAACGTACTACCACTGTACTAATCTCGCCTGAGTATAATATATAGTATTATTTAAAATAGTAAAGAAGCAATGTCAAGTTGATTTAAAACAAAATAAATAATATAATAAAAACATAATAATAAATAATAAAAATATGAAATTATTTGAAAGTAAGTATTTTAATTTTTTAGCTCTTGCCCTGATGGCTGTTCTAACTATTTTTCTTTTGGTTTTAATCAACGAAAAATCAGAAGCTAGCCTTAATAATATTTATGTAACAGGAACAGCAGAAATGTATGTTACTCCTGATGTAGGCTTAGTAAACATCTCAGTTTTAACAGAAAATAAAGATCTTTCTGTAGCATCTAATGAGGCTAGTGAAAAAATGAATGCAGTAATCACTTTCTTAAAATCAGAAGGAGTTGATCAAAAAGATATTAAGACAACAGGATTTAACATTAATCCTAGGTATGAATGGGAGAACAAAATAGGAAAAAGAACATTAGTTGGATATGAAGTATCTCAGACTGTTAATGTAAAAATTAGAGATTTAACAAAAACAGGAAAGATTATCTCCGAGTCAGTTTCGAATGGAGCTAACGATGTAAGCAGTCTATCATTCATTGTTGATGATGATGAGCAATTGAAAGAAGATGTTAAAAATCTAGCAATTATAGATGCAAAGAAAAAAGCAAAGAACTTAGAAAAATCATTAGGAGTTAGATTGAATAAGATTGTTAATTTTTCTGAGAGTTCATATTCTCCTTCCCCAGTCTATGATTATGGTGGAGGTATTATGGAAAAAGCAATGACTTCTTCTGTTGCTCCGACAATTGAAACAGGACAGAATAAGATTACTTCAACTGTAACGATTACATATTCTGTAAAGTAAAAAAGAGACCCGAAAGGGTCTTTTTTTTGTGCTGTGCTGTGTTTGCTATAATAAATATTTTAATATATACTACGCCTTAGCCACTAAGGAGGTGGAGTTAATGGGAGAGCACACTAAAATAGTTCTTAAAAAATTGCAAACTGTTGACGGAGTCTACAAGCTTAAAGAAGAAAGAGATCTTATCGTTGGGCTTTTCCCTGGCGATGAAAGTCTTTCAATCAAAGGAGTTTCTCCTATGGGCATTGTTTATCAACTTTGCCTATTCAAAACATTTGAAATCCATAAATTTGACGAAGAGACAGTTGTCCTTTGGCAAGTTGCAGAAGGAGTAATTGACCAAGGGAAATTATGGATGTTTGGCTACGATAAATATAGTAAAAATGTAGTAAAATCAATGTATGAGGACATTGGTAGAAAATTTCTTAAAAAAGTTCTTGATGGCAAAAAGCCAATGTTTATCATTGTATCAACAGAATCGGGAAAATTAGTATATAGAGAGGTGGTTATTTTTAATTAATCACTCTTTTTTATTTTAATAAAAAAAGAAAGCGCATTAGCGCTGCAATATAGGTGGAGCTGGTTTTTCAAATCCACACTTAGGATTAGGGCAGATGAGAGTTTTAAAGCTATCATCTTTGTATATAAAGAAACTTCCACAATGACAACGATATGTGTCATTAAGTTTTTTTAACATTGCAAAATGTCCATACTTATCTTCTGGTGGACCAGGTGGACATGTATTTTCAAAAAATACAAATTCTACATTAGATTCGCCAAACAGTCTGGTAATTTCTTTCATTGTTATTACCTTCTCTTTTTGATTTTAAATAAACAAATTAAGTGCCCCAAACAGGATTCGAACCTGTGACCTTCAACTTAAAAGGTTGTTGCTCTACCAACTGAGCTATTGGGGCGTATTCAGGGATTATAATCCCTGTTTTTTTAATTCTTCAAGGGCTTCTTTTT
>JAQTRG010000046.1 GCA_028711945.1 Minisyncoccota bacterium | reverse complement strand
CAATAATATGAGTTGGAATATTTGTTTCTTTAACAATCAATTTATCTAATCCTCTCAATTGTGCTCCCCCTCCCGCAAGAGCAATTCCCCTCTTCATAATATCAGCTAATAACTCTGGCGGAGTTGTTTCAATAGTACTTCTAATTTCAGCAATAATTTGATTGATAGATCTTTCTAATGCTTTCCTAACATCAGCTTGAGTAATAATTACTTCTTCTGGCAAACCAGTAATTAAATTTCTACCCCTCATTGGCATTTCTTTTTTCTCCAATTTACTTGGCTCTTTATCAAAATATACTGCACCGATATTAATTTTAATTCTTTCTGCTGTCCTTACACCAATCAACAATTTATACTTTTCTTGAGCATACTGAATAATATCTTGATTTAATTTATCTCCAGCAACTCTTAAACTTTTAGAGACAACTACTCCTCCCAAAGATATTACAGCCACTTCAGTTGTTCCTCCTCCGATATCAACAACAAAATTTCCAGATGGATCATGAACATCCATTCTTGCTCCGATTGCTGCAGCCATGGGTTCTTCAATTAAGAAAACCTCTCTTGCTCCAGCTGATTTAGTGGCATCCTTCACTGCTTTTTTTTCTACCTCAGTAACTCCAGAAGGAATCCCTACAATTACTCTTGGTTTTAATAAATTAAATTTATCCTGCCTAGCTGATTCAATTAAATATCTAAGCATTTGCTCTGTAACTTCATAATCAGAAATTACCCCTGACACTAGCGGTCTAATTGCAACAATATGCCCTGGAGTTTTTCCAACCATTTTTTCTGCCTCTCTTCCAATGGCTAAAACTTGTCCTGTTTTTTTATTCAATGCAACGACAGAGGGCTCAGACATAATAATTCCCCTTCCTCTCACATACACAAGACAATTAGCTGTCCCCAAATCAATTGCAAGATCTTGAGACAATCTTCCAGATAATCTATTAAAAAATTCTTTAATTGAATTATAAGTCATGTTTTAAGAAATCAATTAATTCTTTTATCTTTACTATTTTCACTTCATCAGACCCTCTTTCCTTAACTTCAACACTGTCATCTTTAAGGGTCTTTGCGCTGATAACCATCCTTAATGGAATACCTATTAAATCACAATCATTAAGCTTTTCCCCTGCTGTTTTGTCGTCTCTGTTGTCATATAATACTTCAATATTCTGTTTTTGTAAAATGGAGTAAATTTCATCAGATTGGCTCTTAATTTCTGTCTTTCCTCCATCTATACAAATTAAATGAACAGCATACGGAGCAACGCTCTTTGGCCAAATAATTCCTTTCCCATCATTAAACACTTCAACGATTGCTCCCATTAATCTACTAATCCCAACCCCATAGCAACCCATAACAATTAAATTACCATTCTCGTCTTTTAAACCAAAGGCTTCTGAATATTTAGTTCCTAATTTAAAGATATTTCCCACTTCAATTGCTTTCATTTCTTTAACCTCACAATCGCAATTTCCCTTTCCTTCATAGACTTCTTTGTTGGTTGCTTCCTTACATTTATCACAAACATAGATAATATCTTCACCCGCATCAGTAATTGTTTGAAATTCATGAGAATATTTTGAGAAAGTTCCTCCTCCAGCTAAAGTCAAATATGTTTTCTCTCCAATTCCACACCTATTATAAATATTTCTGTAAGCAACTTTTACCTTTTCATAATATTCATCTAAATCTTTTTCGCTAGAATGAAAAGAATACAAATCTTTCATTATAAACTCCTTGCCTCTAAGTATCCCTGACTTTGCTCTTGGCTCATTTCTAAATTTATTCTGAATTTGATAAATATATTTAGGCAAATCCTTAGAAGACAAAATATGCTTCTTAACTAAAGATGTAATAATTTCTTCGTGAGTCCATCCAAGACCAAGATTCTCATCTTTAATTTTGTACATTTCTTCGACATCCCACCTTCCTGTCTTTTCCCAGTTTTCTTTCGGATGAAGAGATGGCATTAAAACTTCTTGCCCTCCTATTTTCTCTATTTCTTCTCTTACAATCTTTTCTATCTTTGTAATTACTCTCAATCCTAAAGGAAGGAACGTATATATCCCTGCTCCCAACTTATCTACAAAGCCTCCCCTTGCCAAAAGCTGAGCATTCAAACTCTTTTCATCTTTAGGATTTTCTTTAGTTGTTTTGGTTAATAAGTCTGTTTGTTTCATATTATTTCAATATTATATCTTTAAATTGAATAAAATCTTTAAAAACCATAACTATGGCGAGAAATATTATAAATAATGCTCCAAAAGTTTCTATTCTCATTTGTAGTTCTTTTGAGAACACTTTTTTATTTGCTGCTTGAAGACATGTGAAGATAATCTTAGCTCCATCCATGGCTGGAATTGGAATTAAATTACTAACCCCTAGAGCAACTGATAAGATAGCAATCAAATTAAATATTTCATACAATCCTCTCTCAGCAGTTAATTTGGTAATAGCAAATATACCAACTGGTCCGGTCATCGAAGATGCTAAAGGCTGAATTGATTTTTCTTTTACAGAATAAGAAAATATTTTGCCTAGCGCAGAAAAAGAATAATCTGTTATATTCCATGTATGCAAAAATCCTACAAATATCTTCTCAGGAACACTATTGTATTTTAATATAGCTGTATCTCTTAATTGAACACCTAATGGTCCTATTGTTTCACTTGTTTCAATTCTTGGAACAACTTTCAATTCTTCTCCATTAATTAAACCTATTGTTATTTCTTTTCCTTTGTTGTCGCTGACAATAGAAATAAATTCATCTGCTGAATCCATGCTTTCTCCATTAATAGATGAAACGACATCATATTTTTTAAGACCTACTAATTCGGCTGGAGAACCTGTGTCCACTCCAGCTATCATTACATGATTTTCTTGATTACCAAAAGGAAACTTGTATTCAGAATAAAACAATGGTTGGACAACTTGAAATCCTGATGCAGCAACTAAGAAATAAAAGATGACTGCAGCGAAAATAATATTCATTATCACTCCACCAGCACATATTAATAATTTAGGCCATGTTCCTTTAGATTCATATCCTTTACTATTATTTTCTTTTTCGGAATCAATCTCATCCATTCCATAAATTCTAGTCATCCCTCCAAAAGGAATCGCTCCGATAAAATACTCTGTTTCTCCAATCTTCTTTTTCCATATCTTGGGAGGAAACCCTACTCCAAATTCCTCAACCATGACGCCTGATTTTTTAGCTGCCAAAAAATGACCTAGTTCGTGTACGAAAACTACGACTCCTAATACAAATGCAAAAATGATAAAATCTATTATAAACATTATCCTTCTATTTCCGCTTTTTTGCGTTCAACTACTTCGTCTATTTTCTTATTATATTTGTCAACCATTTCTTGAAGCTTGTCTTTAGCTTTAAACTTATCATCTTCTCTAATCAATCCTTCTCTAGTTTTTTCTTGAATATCTGACCATGCCCCATCTCTAAATTTTCTGATAGTTCTTTTAGAGTCATCATTGATCTGAGAAATTGCTTTTACCAATTCTTTTCTTAATTCTTCAGACATTTGAGGAAGATTAATGATAACTACGTCTTTGTCTACGGCTGGAGATAATCCCGAGCCTTCTCTTGCGATAGATTTTTCAATTGATTCAAGGTATGACCTATCCCATGGCTGAATTGATAGCTGTCTTGCTGACACGATTGAAATAGCTGCTAATTGTTTCAATGGCATCATTTGCCCGAAACATTCAACTTGAATATTCTCAACTAAAGCTGGAGAAGCTCTGCCTGTCCTAAAACCAGCAATCTTTTTTTGAACAAAATCTGCAACTTTATCTAGGTCTGGTTCTATTGATTTTATAATTTGTTCATACATATATTTTGATTATATTTGTAATAATAGATTTTCTAATGCTAACCTTTTGTTTGTATTCGTTTTTTCTACAAGATATTTTGTCTTACCAAGTTCATTTATTATTTCCTTGATTTTGGAAAGATGATATCCCTTAATTACGCCTTTATTATTGAATACATTAAGTAGCATTTCTCTTCTAAAAAATCTTTCCCAAACGTCTAGTACTTTAATAATATCT
>JAQTRG010000045.1 GCA_028711945.1 Minisyncoccota bacterium | reverse complement strand
ATTTATTAGAATTTTTAACAAAATGACACCTCAAAAACAAGAAAAAAGAATACGTACAAGATATGCGCCATCTCCAACAGGGCCAATGCATATTGGTGGTGTTAGAACTGCCTTATTTAATTATTTGTTTGCTAAAAAATATTCTGGTGATTATATTTTAAGAATAGAAGATACTGATAAGGAAAGATCAAAGAAAGAATGGGAGCATCAATTACTAAAAGCCCTAGCTTGGTTTAACTTGAATTGGGACGAAGGACCAGCTTTAACAGAACAGCAAGAAATGATTGTTAATTATGTTGGCCCTCATGCTCCTTATAGACAAAGCGAAAGAGGGGAATTGTATAAAAAGTATTTACAGAAACTACTTGATGAAGGCAATGCATATTATTGTTTTTGTTCCAAAGAAGAAGTTGATTCACAAAAACAGTATTTAATGTCAATTGGTGAGCCGCCAATATATTTAGGGAAATGTAGAACTTTAACTCCTGAACAAGTTGAAGAATTTAAAAAACAAGGGAAAGATTGCGTGATTAGATTCAGAACTCCAGAAAACATTAAAGTAAAATTTAATGATTTAATCAGGGGAGAAATTGAAGTTGATTCAGTGACAATGGGTGATTTTGTAATTGCTAAAGACCTAGACACACCATTATATAATTTTACTTGTATTGTTGACGATGTAGAAATGGAAATATCTCATGTAATCAGGGGAGAAGACCATATTTCTAATACTCCCAAACAAATTCTTTTAATTAAAGCTTTAGGGTTTAAAGAGCCAGAATATGCACATTTGCCTTTAATATTGAACGAGCAAAGGAAAAAGTTATCTAAAAGAGATGGGAAGACATCAGTTACTGAATATATTGATGAAGGATATTTGCCTGATGCTTTAACTAATTTTATTGCTTTATTAGGTTGGAATCCAGGAGACGAAAGGGAAGTGTTTTCTCTAAAAGAATTAATTTCAGAGTTTTCATTAGAGAAAATACAAAAAGCAGGAGCAGTATTTAATACTGAGAAACTTGATTGGTTGAATGGATTATATCTAAGAAAGAAACCCATTAGAGAATTGACATTGTTATGCATTCCATTCTTGGAAAAGTTTATTGAGAAAACATCAATGGAAATGTTTAAGATAAAAGAAACCAATGAAGAAATTTCAATTGAATATTTAGAGAAGATTATATTTCTATACCAAGAAAGATTAAAGAAGTTAAGTGAAATTGTTGAAATGATTGATTTGTTCTTTGTTAATGAATTGAATTATCCTAAAGAACTGTTAAAATGGAAAGAAATGGATGATAGCCAAATTATTCAATCATTAGAAACATCATTAATGGTACTTTCTCAAGTAGATGATTTTAATGCAAACACTATTCAAGATGCTTTGTTCAAAGAAGCTGAAAAAATGGACAATAAGGGCAATCTATTATGGCCACTTCGAGTTGCCTTAACTGGAAAAAAGAATTCTGCTCCTCCAATGCAAATAGCAGAAGTACTGGGTAAAGAAAAAACAATTCAAAGAATTAAAAAAGCAATAACAATTGTTAAAAATGAATAAATCTTTTACTCTAATTGAGATATTAGTTGTAATAGTTGTTATCGGGGTACTCTCTGCGTTTATTCTAGTTGGAATGAGTTCAATCACTAGTTCTGCTAATATTGCTAAAGGAAAAGCATTCCTTAATTCAATGGATAATTCAATGTTACTAGGGAGAGTATCACAATGGAAATTTGATGAATTAAGCACGGCCATACACGGAACTACTCCCATTATAGATTCTTGGAATAACAATAACGGAACGCTGACTACAAATGATGGCTCTACGGAAAAACTTAGAATAGACTGTCCTTCTAGCAGATGCATATACTTTGACGGAATAGACGATTTTATTTTTTTTGGAAATAATAACAATTTAAGTTTTAACGACCAAACCGATTGGACCGCTAGTTATTGGATATATCCCACCAAAGAAACTTGGAATGTTTTATCAAGCAATAATACAGCATATCCTTATTTAATGACCCATACAAATGGATCAGTATGTCTTAGGAGTAGTGGTGGCAATTATTATTCTTCAAATTATGGTTTAATTGTTTTAAACAAATGGCAACATTTGGTAGTTTCTTGCACAGGTTCGTCTAGAATATTAAAGATTTATATTAATGGAGAATATAAGTGGAGCATTGGTGGTCTAGACAATTCCCAGATGAGATTTAATTATTTAGGAATAGAAAACGGTGGATCTAGATTTCGAGGTTCAATAGACGATGTCCGTGTATATAACCAAGCCATTCCAACCTCTGAAATTCAACAGAATTATTTTGTTGGATTGAATGATTTGTATAAAAATAATAGAATTACATTAGATGAATTTAATCAAAGGTTGGTAGATTTAAAAACCAATTTAAGTAAAAATTAATATGAAAAAATTATTTACTATCATTGTTTTATTTCTATTTATAGGATTTTATTGTTATGCCAGTGATGGAATTATTGATTTTTTTGTAAATAAGATTATATATTTAAAGAATTGGATGACGAATGAACAGAATATCAAGGCTGAGTTTAATAAAGAGCTAGGTGAATTAAAGATAGAAACATCTCAACTAGTGAAGACAGGGATACCTCAATTGTGGATTAAGATTAAAGCATTATTGCCTTCAAACTAATATTAATGTATAGTAATAATATGATTTCAAAGATTGCAAAATTAGCTAATTTGATTGTTGAAGATAAAAAGATGGAAAAGGACTTTTCCTCTATTTTGGGTTATGTTGATAAATTAAAGGAAGTTGATGTTTCAGAGATAAAGGAAACATCTAATCTTTCTTGTTCAAACAATGTGTTTAGAGAAGATGTTGAAATTAGAAAAGATGTTACTGATTTATTAAACTTAATGCCAGAGAAAGAGAATAATTATTTAAAAGTTAATGAAGTATTTGAAGAAAATGATTGATTTAACTAATCTTACAATTAAACAGGCCCATGAGAAGCTTTTGAAAAAAGAGATTTCTTCTGTTGAACTAACTCAGGCTTTTTTAGATAAAATCAATACTAAGGATAAAGAAATTAAAGCATATTTAACTGTTACCCCTGAATTAGCGCTAAAACAAGCAGCAGAGGCTGATGAAAAGATTAATAAAGGAGAGATAAGTGTTTTAACGGGTATTCCTTGTGCAATTAAAGATAATATCCAAATTAAAGGAATAAGATGCACTGCTGGTTCTAAATTTCTTGAGAATTATGTTTCTCCATATAATGCAACTGTTATTGAAAAACTTAAAGATTGTGTGTTTTTAGGCAAGACTAATTTAGATGAATTTGCCATGGGTTCTTCTTGTGAAAAGTCAGCATATTTCCCAACCTCAAATCCTCATGATTTAGAAAGAGTACCTGGAGGCTCTTCAGGAGGCTCAGCTGCTGCTGTTGCTGCTGATGAGTGTGTATTTGCTTTGGGTTCTGATACAGGAGGTTCAATTAGACAGCCAGCTTGTTTTTGCGGTATTACTGGATTAAAACCAACATATGGTGCTGTTTCAAGATATGGTTTAATTGCTTATGCATCTTCGTTTGATCAAATAGGACCTCTGACAAAAAATATTGAGGATACTGAAATTGTTTTTAATTCAATTAAAGGATTAGATAAAATGGATTCAACTAGCTGTAATGAAGTTAGAAACAAAGAATTGAATAAAATTAGAATTGGAGTTCCAAAAGAATATTTTGGCAAAGGATTAGATCCTGAAATTGAAAAATCTATAAGAGATGTTATTGCTTTTTATAGTAATGCTGGAGCTGAAATAGTAGAAATTAGTTTGCCTCATACTGATTATGCTCTAGCTTGTTACTATATTATTGCTCCGTCTGAAGCTAGTGCTAATTTAGCTAGGTTTGATGGTATAAGATACGGGAAGGTTGCTTCTGGAGAAAACCTAATTGACTATTATTTGCAAAATAGAACTAAGGGTTTTGGAGAAGAAGTAAAAAAGAGAATAATATTGGGAACCTATACTTTATCAGCTGGATATTATGATGCCTATTACAAAAAAGCTCTTAAGGTAAGAACATTGATTAAAAATGATTTTGATAAAGCTTTTGAAAAAGTAGATGTAATACTCGGGCCAACTTCTCCTTGTTTGCCGTTTAAGATAGGAGAACTA
>JAQTRG010000044.1 GCA_028711945.1 Minisyncoccota bacterium | reverse complement strand
TGTCAATAATTATTCAAGTTGCTTGCGGAGTTTTATCTGTTATCGGGCACAATTGGTCCTGCTTCCTAGGCTTTAAAGGGGGAAGGGGTCTTGCTGCTTTAATGGGAGCCCTAATAGCAATTTCTCCGATAGTCTTAATCATAGCCTTGATTCCATGCATAATCTTTGCCATAATCTGGACTGCTTCGATAGGAACCCTTTTGTCTTTCTTAACAGCTATAATTTATTGCTTTAATTTCAAAGGAAACGAAGCAGCAGGATTCCTTATGTTCATATCTCTTGTTCCAGTATTAATTAAAAGATTGAGCCCGATTAAAGATATTTTAGATAATCCCCATAATCGAAGTTTGCTAGAAAACCGACTTATCTTTGATCAAGACACTATCCCTCCGATTAGATTGAAGATAAAGAAAAATAAGCCCCTGTAGCTCAATCGGACAGAGTGCTGGTCTTCGGAACCAGTGATGCGAGTTCGAATCTTGCCAGGGGCACAAGTACGGCTTGATTTTTTCTAAAAAACAAGCTATACTGCAAACCATAACAAGGTCAATGACAATGCTTAAGATACAAACAAAAACATTAATACTTACGTTAGTTTTTTTGTTTTTACTTCCAATAGCTACGATGGGGAGTGGATTGGTTCCTTGCACAGATAATTGTACCATTGAACAACTTTTTGACTTGCCAAATATAGTAATTGATTTCGTTATTGATAATATAGTTCCAGGGATAGTAATGATTGGAATTGGATGGGCAGCTGTCATAATGATGACTTCGGCAGGAGACCCAGCAAAGTTTCAACAAGCAAAAAGAACCATTACCTATATAGCAGTAGGATTAATAGTTATTTCTCTTTCTTGGACTTTAGTCCAATGGTTCATTACTGCCATTGGTGGCAATCCATCTACAATTTTCCCTTAATATAATAAGCCCCGTTAGCTCAGTTGGTAGAGCAGGAAGCTCTTAACTTCAAGGTCGTGGGTTCGAGTCCCTCACGGGGCACACCAACGAAAAAATAATAAACAAACATATGTTAAAAACAGAAGAAAAAAAAGAAATATCAAGCAAGCACAAATTACACGAGACAGATACTGGCTCTGCAGAAGTTCAAATCGCTTTACTAAGTGAAGAAATCCAAAAACTTTTGGAACATTTGAAAAAGCACAAAAAAGATGTCAGTTCAAAGCGTGGCCTTTTAAAAATGGTTTCAAAAAGAAGAAAACTATTAAAATTCCTTGAAAGAACTGATGAAAAATCATACAAGGGAATAACCAAGAAAATTGGATTAAAATCATAGGCTCATTGCATGAAAACAGAATCTTTTACACTCAAAATAGACGATAAAACTTTAGAAGTAGAATTTAAGAACTTGGCTGAAAGAGCTAATAGTTCTGTTTTCTTAAAATTAGGTGGCACATGTCTAATGGGGACTTGCGTCATGAGCAAAAAAGAAATCGAGGGAATCGATTTTTTTCCTTTATCAGTTAATTATGAAGAAAAGTACTATGCTGTTGGAAAAATACTTGGTTCAAGATTTTTAAAAAGAGAAAGCAGGCCAAGCGAACAATCGATATTAACATCAAGAGTTATTGATAGGGCAATCAGACCACTTTTCCCTAATAACTTCAGAAGAGAAGTCCAGATTATAATAACTTGCTTGTCTTGGGACAAAGAAACTGACCTTGCTTCATTAGGATTAATCGCTGCTTCCATTCTACTGATGACATCTGACATCCCATGGGATGGTCCAGTTGCTCCAGTAAGAATAGGGGAAAGAGATGGAAAATTAGTTGCTTTCCCAACATTTGAGGAAAGAGAAAAAGGAAAAATTGATTTACTCTTAGCAGCCGTTAGAACAGAATCTAAAAAAGACATCCTTATTAACATGGTTGAAGCAGGAATGAAAGAAGCTACAGAAGAAGAAGTTTTAAAAGCTGTAGAATTATCTAAAAATTACCAAGAACGAATTATTTCTTTCCAAGAAGAGATTGCTAAAAATGTTGGGAAAGAAAAAATTAAAATAAATGTTCCTGAAAAAGACGAAGAACTAGAAAAAGAAGTTAAGGATTTCTTGAAAGGAAAAGTAGAAGACATATTAAAACAAGGTGACTCAGAAGACTTGCACAAAATCAGAGAAGATTTAAGCGAGGTTTTAAAAAAACATGATGACTCAAAAAAGACTAATGCCGGTTTTTCTATCTTTGAATACGAAACTGAAAAATCTATCCACGAAAGCATAATTGGAAAAGGAATCAGGTTTGACGGAAGAAAAATTGATCAGATTAGAGAACTTTCTTGCGAGGTAGGAATCATACCAAAGGTTCACGGAACAGGATTGTTTTCAAGAGGGCAGACTAGAGTTCTTTCTTTCTTAACCTTAGGCTCACCAGGAGATCAAAAAATAATGGAAGAAATGGAAATTGATGGCAAAAAAAGATTCATGCATCATTATAACTTCCCACCATCATGCGTTGGAGAAACAGGTGCATTAAGAGGTCCGGGAAGAAGAGAAATAGGGCATGGAATGCTCGGAGAAAAAGCCTTAAAACCAATGATGCCTGAAGCAGAAGTATTCCCATACACAATTAGAGTTGTTTCAGAAGTATTGTGTTCAAATGGTTCATCATCAATGGCCTCTACTTGCGCAGCTTGTTTAGCTCTAATGGATGGAGGAGTTCCAATCAAAGCTCCTGTTGCAGGAATTGCTATGGGACTAATGATGGAAATGAATAACAAAAGCTCTGAAGACAAGAAATATGCTGTATTAACCGATGTTCAAGGAGAAGAAGACCACTATGGCGATATGGACTTTAAAGTCGCTGGAACTAAAAATGGAATCACAGCCTTGCAAATGGACACAAAGGTAAGGGGATTAACTTTTAAAATTGTAAAAGAAACTTTAGAGCAAGCTAAAAAAGCTAGACTTCAGATATTAGAAAAAATGGCTGAAACACTTCCAGAACCAAGAAAAGAATTGTCTCCCAATGCTCCTAGAATATATATAATGAAAATTGATCCTGAGCAAATTGGAGATGTTATAGGAACTGGAGGAAAAATAATTAATGAAATTATTGATGCATGCAATGTCACGATTGACATTGAAGACACCGGTGAAATCTTTATCACTGCTGAAAAAGCAGAATCTGCTGAAAAAGCATTGGAGTGGATTAAAAATATTACAAGAAAAGTTACAGTAGGGGAGAGATATCAAGGAACTGTAAAAAGAGTTCTTGAATTCGGAGCATTTGTAGAAATACTTCCAGGACAAGAAGGGCTAGTTCATATCTCTCAGCTAGACGAAAAGAGAGTGGAGAAGGTTGGTGATGTAGTAAAATTAGGTGATGTGATTCCTGTTAAAGTAATATCTATTGACGAACAGGGTAGAATTAATCTATCATTAAAGGAAGCAAAGAAGAATAATTAAATTTCTCTTTCACTTTATACTAAAAATTAAAACATGCTAAACAGCACCTTCATCGAAAAAGAAAAAATTAGGACAATGAAAAAGGATATCATGGAGGCAGAAGGCACTCTCATATATCCAAAAGAAGAAATACAAAGTGAAGATGGACAAATTCCTGCATTCTTTGAAAGAAGCTTTAATTTAGAAACTCCTAATATCGAGGAAGGACTTTTAGTTGAAGAAGAAAAGAAAAAAGCTGAAGAATTGGCAGAAGAAATCGCAATGTCTGTTGAAACAGGAAAAAGCATTGCAGACAACGAAGAAATTTCAATGAATCAACAAAAAACAGAAGAGCAACTCCCGTTCAATCTTCCTATCGAAGAAACTCTCGTCAATCCAACTGAAGAGCCCTTATTAGAATTTATACCAATTGGAGAAACCCCCGAAACAAAAAACGAAACAGAGCCAGAACAGCCTGAACCTGAACTTGGAATAGAGCCAGTAGAAGAAAAAATAGAAATTGCCGAAATATTGCCTAGCGCAAAAGAACTTGGTCTAGAAGAAACAGAAGAAATTGAAAATGTTTCAAACGCTATTACTGAATCAAAGGAAGAAACAACTAAAGAAGATGACGAAAAAGCATTAAGAGCCATCGCAGAAAAAACTTTTGAGATTGAAAAATCTTTAAAAAGCATTAGCAAAGAAAAAGCTCCTTTTGAAAAAAGAAAAGCTGAGATTAACAAACAAATAGATAATTTAAGAAAAAA
>JAQTRG010000043.1 GCA_028711945.1 Minisyncoccota bacterium | reverse complement strand
AGCAAAAGGAATATAAGCTATAAAATTATCATTTTCGAAAATAATTCTTTTCTTGTTCTTCTTTTCCATTTCAAGAACTTTGCACTGCAAACATTGTTTTTCTCTAGAATAATATGATTTAGCGTTATCTAAAAATAATCTAAATTCATTATCAACAAAAGGAGTTGTTAATATTTGAGAATGTGGATGGGGCTGAGATGCTCCTGCCAATGATCCATGATTATGGAAAACAAAAGAACATTTAACAAAATCATGCTTCTTGTATTCAATCATTCTTTTTTGAAAACAATCAAAAACTTCTTTAACTTTTTTCAAAGGAAGATATGCTAATGATTTCAAATGATTCTTGGTGACAACAATTTCATGGAAACCAGATGATTTTGTTCTGATATAAAAATCATTTTCTTTTTCTTCTTTTATTTTTCCTGGAGTTAATATTGGAAATTTATTAGGAATAACTACCGTAGTCCAATTTTTTAAATCATTAACTTCTTTTCCATTAGAATAAATTAAAGTTGGCTTTTCTTGTTTTTCAATATTACAAAATGGGCACTCTTTAGAGGAAGGTTTTTTGCCAACATTAGCTCTACTTGGAGAAACGATAACCCAATCTCCACTTAATAGGTCATGTCTTAGCTCTGCTTGTTTATTATTTTTCATATCTAAATCTTACCATTTAGAAGATTTTTTGTAAAAAAATAACCCAGGGTTGTTAACAATGTTAACGTGCCTGGGGATGACTCTCGAGAAATCTCTCAAGAGACCTGTCCGCATCGAGACGACTTGTCTCGATGTTTTCCTGCAATACCTCCCTCTGGGAGATTCTGCGAGGCGATACAATCTTACCACCAATGGCAGTAAGAATCATTTTTTCAACAGATTCTGAAATCATTTTTACCATCATTATTATAATATGTTCTCCATTTTCTGTCAATAGCACTTCCAATTACGAGGAAGTTATCCGTGATTTATGCTTGGTGTATCCATGCAGTCATCTAAGTAGATTAAATTGGCAATAGTGCCGACTATTATGATATATAAATTTTCAATCTTTTTCAAGTGGTAAGTTCGATAACTCCATCTTTAGTTACGGCAACCATATCTTCAACGTGAGTAGAGATTGAATTATCTTGAGTTGTATATGTAAAACCATTATCACTTTTTTTAATTTTGTAATTCCCTATCGAAAGCATTGGCTCAATACAAAATACCATTCCTTCTTCTAATTTTTCTCCTGAATGTCTTTTTCCATAATTTAAAACATCTGGGTCCTCATGAAGTTCTGCTCCAATTCCATGTCCACATAAATCTCTAATCACATTAAATCCTTGCTTCTCAGAATACCTTTGCATTGTTTCTCCCAAGTCTCCAAAAGTAATTCCTGCTCTAACTTTTCTGATTCCTCTTTTTAAAGTTTTTTTAGTTACTTTAACCATTCTTTGAATCTCTAAATCAACATCCCCTACTAAATATGTCCTAGCCATATCTGTATTAAATCCTTTAATCAAATTAGGATATTTATTCTTGTCAATTCCTTTAACAAACTTTTCTAAAGGAAAAAATATTCCTAAATCAATTGTTACAATGTCTCCATTTTTAAGAATCTTTCCTTTGGATAATCCATGGACGATCTCATCATTAGTAGACAAACAAATACAAGATGGATAACCATCTTGCCCTTTGAAGTTAGATTTGCCTCCGCTAGTTTTAATTAATTCTTCAGCTTTCTTTTCTATGTCTTCTCCTTTGGCTCCAACTTCAATCATTTCTCCCAAAGAATTTATAACACTCTTTAAAACTTGGCCTCCTTGCCTCATTATTTCAATTTCTTCCCTAGTCTTAATTGTAATCATCTCCCAGTTCCTTTAAAATGTCTTTAAAAACGTTTTCAACGCTCTGTTCACCGTTTATAGCTGTAAGCATATTTTTGCCTCTATAATGCTCAATTACAGGGCCAACCTCTGTTTTAAACCAATCCAATCTCTTCCTTGTTTTTTCTTCTGAATCCTCTGGTCTAGTTATTAATTTTTCATGGCATTCTGGACACTCTTCCATGTCAACAGAATCTTTTCCTGGCAATAAAATGTATCCACACGCAGGACAAATCTTTCTTATCTTTGTTCTTTTAACAGCTTCGTCGTCGGAAATGTCTATAAGAAGAACCTTAATATCTGAATTCCATTCAAACCATTCCAAAGCTTCATCTAAAAGATATGTTTCTCTAATTTTTCTTGGAGAACCATCAAAGATAATTCCTTTTGGTTCTTTCTTTTTCATGTTTTCTAATTCTTGCATCCAAAGTTCAAAAACAACCGGAGTGTGAATAATTCCTCCAAAGTCAATTACTTGTGATATCTTTTTACCTGTAAAGTCTTTTTGTTTTTTTCTTTCTCTTAACAGTTCTCCACTACCGATAAAGTCAAAGCCAAACCTTTCTTTCAAAAAATTAATCTGTGTTCCTTTTCCAGAACCTGACTTACCTAAAATAATGATTATTGGGATATTTTTATTCATTGTTTTTATTATACCTTCACCAATAAAAAAGAGAAGCTGGTTATCCCCAGCCTCCCTTCTTTAATTTATTATGCGTCGTATTGTCTCATCTCTAATTGAGAATCGATTTGTTTCATTGTTTCTAGGGCCACGCTCACGATAATCAATAGTCCTGTTCCGCCAATCATAAAGCTGAATTGCTGAACTCCTGTTGCTCCTTGAACAATTGAGGGCATAATTGCTATCAATCCTAAAAACGTAGCTCCAACAACTAAAACTCTATTTAAGATGTTCTGTAAAAATTCTGCTGTATTCTCTCCTGGCCTAATCCCTGGAACAAATCCTCCCATCTTCTGAAGATTAGTGGCTATGCTCTTTGGATCAAAAGTAACTGCTGTGTAAAAAAATGTAAATATAAATACTAATAAAAAGTATGAAATACCGTGGAACCATGAATTTTGCATAATATCCTTTAACCATGAAATGTTTAGAAATGAACCAATCATGCTAGGTATCATTAATATAGCAATAGCGAAAATGATAGGAATAACTCCAGCTGGATTAATATTCAAAGGCAAATATGTTGAAGCTCCTCCATACATTTTATTTCCTCTTACTCTTCTTGCATATGAAACAGGGATATTCCTTCTTGCTTCATTAACCAAAACAACTCCAGCAATAATCACAATCGACATTATAATAAATGCGATATATGAGAATAATTGACTTTGTTCAAAAGTTAAAAACATTTTTTGAATATTGGTCGGAAAATCAGCAACGATACCTGCAAAAATTAATAATGAAACTCCATTACCAATTCCTTTTTCAGAAATTAATTCTCCAAACCACATTAATAAAGCTGATCCAGCAGTGATTGACAAAACTGCTACAAAAATAGTCAAAGGATCAGTCATTCCGATTGCTCCCTGAGATCTTAAAAACATCAACATGCTATATCCTTGAAACATCGCAAGTGGTGCGGCAGCAATTCTGCAATATTGATTGAATTTCTGTTTTCCCTGTTCTCCTTCTTCTTTGTACATCTTTTCAATTTGAGGAAAAATCATTGTCATTAATTGGAATACGATTGTAGCAGTAATGTATGGTCCAAGTCCAAGCATGACAATAGAAAGCTTATCCATCGCACCTCCAGTAAATAGATTCATTAATCCAAATAATTGATTGCTAGCAAAAAATTCTTTGATTCTTAAAATATCAATTCCTGGAACAGGAATATTTGCCATTAATCTGAAAATAACAAAAATCCCTAAAACAAAGAATATCTTATTTCTTAAATCTTTTGCTTTAAGGATTTCAGTGAGTTTGTTAAACATAGCTTTTATTTCTTCTTAGCTTTTGTTTTCTTAGAATGATCTTTCTTTACTTTTACTTTTTTAACTTTTTCCTTAACAGTTCCTCCTGCTTTCTCAATCTTTTCTTTAGCCAATTTTGAAATATAGCAACCTTCGATTGTTAAAGCTTTTTTGATTTCACCCTTGCTTAATATTTTAACTTCAGCAACTTTTCCGTCAATTCTCCTTACAATCTTTTTTTCTGCAAGAGTTATAGGATTAACAATTTCTCCTACGTTAAACTTAGCTTCCAAAGAATTTAAGTTAACTGCACAAACAACTGAAAGGGGCATGAATCTGTATCCTCTTAATTTAGGATACTTCTTAACCCAGTCCCTGATAAGAGGTTTGAATTTAGCACCCGATCTTCCTTTCTG
>JAQTRG010000002.1 GCA_028711945.1 Minisyncoccota bacterium | reverse complement strand
CAACTAGGGTCGGCTTTCAGTGTCCTTTTACAAATATTACTTTAGATTTAAAACCATCTCCTGTATTTGCAAAGCAGCCAGTAATTATTGGAGGAATGCCCCAGAAAGAAATATACGGAGAATTTGAGGAAGAAATGAAGATGTTAAATAAAGCTTTTTATACAGCAATGATTAAGGGAGACAAGAGTGGAAGACCTTTCTCATTTCCAATTCCAACAATTAACATTACAAAAGATTTCCCATGGGATGACCCAGCCCTAGACCCAATGTTTGAAGCTTCAGCGAAATATGGTATTAATTATTTTGCTAATTACATTAATTCAGAGATGAAGCCTGAAGACGTAAGATCAATGTGTTGTCGTCTAAGATTAGATTTATCAGAATTGGCTAACCGTGGCGGTGGTGGATTGTTTGGTTCAGGATCTTTGACTGGAAGTATTGGTGTAGTTACTATTAATCTTCCTAGGATTGGATACTTATCAAAAACTAAGAAAGAGTTTTTTGAAAAACTGGGCGGCATTATGGATATTGCTAAAGAAAGTTTGGAAATTAAAAGAAAAACTATTGAAGAGTTCACATCAAAAGGATTATATCCATATTCAAGACATTATTTGTCAGGAGTGAAGAAAGCAAAGGGTCAGTATTATGCTAATCATTTCTCAACTATTGGAATTATTGGAATGAACGAAGCTCTTCTTAATTTTATAGGAGAAGATATCGGTTCAAAAAGAGGAAAGATATTTGCTTTGGAAGTAATGGATTTCATGAGAGAAAAATTAGTTGGTTATCAAAAAAGTACAGGGAGCATTTATAATTTAGAAGCAACTCCAGCAGAATCAACTTCATACAGATTGGCTCAAAAGGACAGAAAGCTTTATCCAGAGATTATTACTTCTGGGACAAAGAAGATTCCTTACTATACTAATTCTACTCAATTACCAGTTAATTATACTGATGACATCTTTGAAGAATTGAAAATGCAAGATGAGTTGCAATGCAAATATAACGGAGGGACTGTTGAGCATTTATTCTTGGGAGAAGAGATATCTGAAATTGATACAGTAAAAACATTAATCAAGAAGATATTTGAACATAATAGGTTGCCATATGTTACCTTAACTCCAACTTTTTCAATTTGTCCAACTCATGGATATATTTCTGGAAAGCATTTTACTTGTCCTAAGTGTGCGATTGAACAACCTTGCGAAGTATATTCTAGGGTAGTGGGATATTTAAGGCCAGTTCAACAGTGGAACGAAGGAAAACAGCAAGAATTTCATGATAGGAAGGAATTTAAGGTTAAAAACTCGCTCGCTAATTTGGAAAAGAAAGTTCAGAAAAAGGTTAAGAAATAATGAATGTGCGGGGAACCCGCACATTTTTAGCCAAATATGGTAATTGGAGGACTACAAAAAGTTACCCTTGTTGATTATCCAGGCAAGATAGCTTGCACAGTTTTTCTCTCTGGTTGCAATTTTCGTTGCCCATTTTGCTATTCTAAGGAATTAGTTTTACCAGAAGAAATTAGAATTCATCCGCAAATAGATGAAGATTATTTTTTTCATTTTCTTGATGGGAAAAACAATCTTCTTGAAGGATGTGTTTTGTGTGGGGGAGAGCCAACCATCTATGGGCAGGAATTAGTAGATTTTACTAGAAAGATAAAAGAAAAAGAATTTTTTGTTAAGCTAGACACTAATGGAACTAATCCAGATGTGATTAAAAAATTAATTGATGAGAAGCTAGTAGATTATATTGCTATGGATATTAAGGCTCCCTTGAATAAAGAAAAGTACGAAATTAATTCTGGGACAAAGGGTGTTGCTTTAGAAAAAATAAAAGAATCTATTTTTTTGATTAAGAATTCAGGAATTAATTATGAATTTAGAACAACTGTTGTCCACGGTCTTCACTCAAGAGAAGACATTATCCAAATGGCAGAAGATATTTCTCCAGCAGATAAATATTATTTGCAAAATTTCAGAGCAGAAAAAGGAGTTATTGATTCTAAATTTGATAATGTCAAGCCTTTTGAAGATGACTTTATGAAAAGCATAGAAGAAGAGATTAAGAATAAATTCAAAGTTTTTAAAATAAGATAATGTTTCCTTTATATGATGAAAGCAGAATAAAGGGAAAAATTCCATGGGTGACAATGGGTCTTATCATTTTGAATACATTTTTCTTTTTGTATTCTTTTTTTAATTTAGAATATTTTATTAATAATTTCGGATTCGTTCCAAGTCATTTATTCGATGGCAGATTTTTTACTGTTTTTACATCAATGTTTCTTCATGGAAATCTTTTTCATTTAATAGGGAATATGTGGTTTTTGTGGATTTTTGGAGGAGCCTTAGAAGCAAGACTTAATAGTTTTAAATTCCTTGCCTTTTATTTTGTTTGTGGCATTGGAGGGGCATTAGTTTATTCTCTTGCCATGGCAGACTCTTCAGCAGTGGTAATAGGGGCCTCAGGAGCTATTTCAGGGGTGTTGGGTGGTTACTTGGTGCTGTTTCCTAAGAACAAAATTAAGGCTTTGGTGCCTTTAATTTTCTTCTTTACCATTATCTCTGTTCCAGCGGTAATATATATTTTTATTTGGTTTTTATATCAGATATTTTCTTTGAGTTCTATTGAAACAACGGTAGCATATTGGGGGCACATTGGAGGGTTTATTACTGGCATGTTAATGATTAAACGTTTTAAAAGATTTTAATGGAAAGGCCAGATACATTTATATTCATGCTTTTGAGTTTTATCATCGGGGTTTCATTTGCCTCGTTTTTTATTGATTCATTTATTTTTATTATTTTAGTTGTGATGATGGGGATTGCTTTAATTGGAGTTTTTTGGAAACAAGAGACTGTTTCTATTATCGGAGTCTCTTTGATTGTGTTTTCTTTAGGAATGTTTTCATATTCTTTTAATCTTTTTAAAGTTGAGAACAATGAGTTGATTAAATTAAATAATCAAGAAGTTTCTTTAGAGGGGATTATTTCAGAAGAAGTTAAAAAAGGAATAGGCAAATCAGAATTAGTAGTTGATGTTAATGGTGGGAGAGTTTTAGTTTTTGCTGATATGTTTGTTGATGCAGAATATGGAGACAAAGTTTTGATAAAAGGAATAGCTAAGGTTCCTGACAAATTAGATAATTTTGATTACAGAGGATATTTGGCTAAAGATGGAATTTCAATTTTATTTAATTTTCCTGAAGTAGAATTAATTGAAAAACACAAAAGTTCTTTTATGGGAAATATTTATTCTTTTAAGGATAGGGCAAGAGAAATTATAAAAAAGGACATGCCCTTTAGAGAGGGCGTTGTAATAGAAGCCATGATTTTAGGAGATGATTCAAGAATGGATAAGGAGTTTAAACAGAATCTTAGCTTGTCAGGATTGAGTCATGCTATTGCCATATCTGGTTCGCACATGGTTTTGTTTTCAGCTATAATTTTTGAATTGTTAATGTTTTTAGGATTTTGGAGAAAACAAGCCCAGACTGCTGTGATTATTTTTACTTTCTTTTATATAATTTTAGTGGGGATGCCAGCTTCAGCAGTGAGAGCTGGGATAATGATAGGATTGTTATTATTTGCTCAGATATTAGGAAGGCAATCTTCGGCATGGAGAACCATTATTCTTGCTGGTTTTTTAATTGTCCTTGAGAATCCATTATCTTTGAAGTTTGATGTAGGGTTTCAATTGTCATTTCTGGCAGTATTGGGAATGATGCTTATTGGTCCGCCTATTAATTATTTATTAAATCAATTTTTTAAAGACAGATTCCATTATTTAAGAGAAATACTTGCTATGACTTTGTCCGCACAATTCTTTGTTATCCCAGTACTTGTTAATTCTTTTAATTCTATTTCTTTAGTTTCTGTTTTTTCAAATATTGTTATTGCTCCATTTCTTCCCATTATTATGGGGTTGGGAATAACTTTTCCTTTTTTGGGAATAATAGTTCCTTTCCTTTCATGGCCGATATCTTTGTTTTGTACCATTTTTGTTTCTTTTTTGATATGGGTTGTGAATGTTTCAGCTTCAATCCCTTTTGCTTATTTGAAAACAGATATCCCGTTTATTGTTTTTGTATTTCTCTATACTCCTTTAATTTATTTTATATTTAAGAAATTAAAGAGAAAGGAGTTGGAATTTTTAATGGGGTAAGATATAATTAATCAATATGGCAAAAACAGCTTGGGTTGTTTCAATAAATATGGGTTATGGACATCAGAGGACAGCTTATCCTTTGAGGTTTTTTGCAGAAGGAAAAGAAATAATTTCTGCTAATGATTATTCAGGAATTCCAGAAAGTGACAAAAAGATATGGGAGAACTCAAGAGGTTTTTATGAATTTGTATCAAGATTTAAGAAAGTTCCTTTATTGGGAGAATTTGCTTTTTATCTTTTTGATTTAACTCAAAAGATTAATGAGTTTTATCCTAAAAGAAATTTGTCTTCTTCAAACTTTACCCAGCAAAGGACATATCCTTTGTTTAATAAAGGATGGGGAAAGGACTTAATTGAAAGATGTTCTAAGAAAAAGATTCCTTTTATTTCCACTTTCTACAATACTGCTTTTATGGCTGAACATTTTAATTATCCAGGAGATATCTTTTGTATTGTTTGCGATACTGACATGTCGAGAAGTTGGGCACCATTAAATCCAAAAAAATCAAGAATTAAGTATTTTGCTCCTACGCACAGAGTGGCAAATAGATTAAAGCTGTATGGAGTTAAAAAAGAAAACATAATATTTAGTGGGTACCCCTTGCCAATAGAAAACATTGGAGGAAAGCATATGGAGACATTAAAAGAAGATATGGGAAAAAGACTACTTAACCTTGATCCAAGAAAGAATTATATAGAAAAATATGGTGCTTTGGTCAGAGAAAAAATAGGAAAACTTCCCAAAGAAAGCGGAAGGCCGTTAACAATAATGTTTACCGTTGGAGGTGCGGGGGCTCAAAAGGAAATAGGAATAGAAATAATAAGGAGATTGAAAAAAAGCATTAATGAAAAAAGATTAAAAGTTATTTTAGTCGCTGGAATAAAAAATAACATTAAAGAGTATTTTGAAAAAGAGATTAATAACGGAGGACTGGGTGATATGCTAGGAAATGGAATTGATATAATATGTGAAAATAGTTTTGATAAATATTATGAATCATTTAATTTAGCTTTGAGAAATACGGATATATTGTGGACCAAGCCGAGCGAACTTTCTTTTTATGCAGGACTGGGCTTGCCAATAATTATTGCTCCAACAATCGGATCGCAGGAGGAGTTTAATAGAAGGTGGCTATTAAGTTCAGGATATGGTATAGATCAAAGAGACATTGAGCACATAAAAGACTGGTTATTTGATTGGTTGGAATCAGGATATTTTGCCGAGATGGCTATGGAGGGATTTGTCGAGGTTGAGAAAATGGGAACAATGAAAATTAAAGAAGAAGTACAAAAATGTTTTGGATAATAGCAACTATTTTATCGTATTTTTTTTATAGTCTTGCTTCTTTGGGAGATAAGATAATTTTAGCTGGTCCTGCTAAGCCTAAAGAATATACTTTTACCGTCGGTCTTTTTAGTATCCTAGTGGTTTTGATGATACCGTTCGTTTCATTTGGTTTTCCTAATGGAATCCAATGGTTGTGGATTGTTTTAGAAGGGATTGTATATGTCCTTGGTTTGTATTGTTTATTTGCCGCTCTAGATAGGTTCGATGTGTCCCGTGTGGTGCCAACTATTGGAGCAAGCCAACCTATCTTTATTTTTATCCTTACTTGTTTATTTTGGGGGATTCAAGTATTAAAAACCAATGAAGTGCTTGCTTTTGTAATGCTTTTAATTGGAAGTGTTGTTGTTTCAATGGATAAAGATTCTGACATTAGTAAAGATTTTGTAAAATTATCATTCATTGCTTCAATTCTTTTTTCTTTAGATTTTATATTCTCCAAATTAATATTTTTAGAAATGCCATTTTGGCAAGGATTTATTTGGATGAGAATAGTTAGCTTTTTATTTGTTATTGTATTTTTATTTAACAAGAAGTTTAGAAAAGAATATTTCAATAGCAATAGCGGAGGATTGGGGAAAAACAATGTTTTTCTTTTTGTCACGACTCAAGCATCAGGAGGCTTAGCTATGCTATTACAAAGTTGGGCCATAGCTTTAGCGCCAGTTGCTTACCTGGCTATTATGAATTCAATGAGAGGATTCCAATATGTTTTCTTATTTATTATGACTATTTTTATTTCGTATTTATTTCCAAAGATATTAAAAGAGGAAACATCGAAGAATGTGGTTTTCCAAAAGATTATTGCGATATTAATCATTTGTACCGGTTTGTTTGTTTTTTCAATGTAAGGTTGCTCTATCTTAAATTTTTGATTATAATATAGGGGATGAAGCCTTTGTTTAAATACGTCATTTTATTTTTAGGTATTATTTTTGCAATTCTTATTGTCTATTTTTTTGTTGGATATACTAAGCCTGCTTCGCAAATGAAATGGGGTGTTAGTTTTTCATTAAAACATACGAAGTTTTTAGAAATAGATGCTAGGGAAACATTTTCAGCTTTATTAGATGATCTTAAGGTTAAACATTTTAGATTGATTTTACATTGGGACTTAATTGAGCCAGAGAAAGGGCAATATGATTTTAAAGAGTTTGATTGGCAGATGAATGAGATTGAAAAAAGAAATGGGACAGCAATTTTAGCTATTGGAATGAAGACTCCTCATTGGCCAGAATGTCATTTGCCTCAATGGGCAGTGAGTATGAAAAAAGAAGAACAACAGGAAGCTATTCTTTCTATGATTGAAAATGTAGTATCAAGATACAAAGATTCTAAAGTTTTAGATTCTTGGCAAGTAGAAAATGAGATATTTTTGAATTTTGGAGCTTGTCCTTGGAGAGATGAAAAGTTTTTGGCTAAAGAGATTGAGCTTGTTAGAAGACTTGACTCAAAGCATCAAATCATTATAACTGATAGTGGGGAGCTATCTTTTTGGATAAAGACAGCTAAATATGGCGATATCCTTGGTATAACAACATATAAAAGAGTATGGCAAGAGCAAATACGTCAATATGTCTCATATATATTTCCACCTGTTTTCTATCATCGCAAAGCAGAACTACTTAAAATGCACACGGGTAAAGAGGTGATTGGGGTGGAGTTGCAAGCTGAGCCATGGTGTGCTAATTCAATAATGAATACAGCAGTTTGGGAGCAAAAGGAAACAATGGATTATAAACAGTTTGGTGAGAACGTGAAATTCGCTAAAGATACAGGTTTTGACACATTTTATTTCTGGGGAGCCGAATGGTGGTATTATATGCTTACAAAGCACAATGACCCAGAGATATGGAACGAAGCTATAAAAGTTTTTAAAGAATCAATATGATAAGCATAATTATACCAACATTAAACGAGGAAAAGAATTTGTCTAGATTATTGTCTTTAATTAAAAGATGTAGATTTGATGATTCAGAAATCATTATTGCTGATGCTGGATCAAAAGATAGAACAGTTGAAATAGCAAAAGAAAATGGATGCATAGTTGTTCCAGGAGGACTTCCAGCAAGAGGCAGGAATTCAGGAGCAGAGCATGCTAAGGGGGATATATTGTTTTTTATGGATGCTGATTTAGAGTTCATCCCAAACGATTTTTTGCAAAAAGCATCTAATGAATTTAAGAAAAAGAAATTAAGCATTGCTTCTTTTCCGATTTTTCCGATAAAGAGTAATGTATATATGAATCATCTTACATTAAATCTTTTCTATAACATTCCTCAAGCAATGTGGACCAAGTTTTTTCCTATGGGAGCAATGGGCATAATGACTAAAAAAGATATTTTTGAAAAAATAGGTGGCTTTGATGAGACCATATCTTTAGCTGAGGATCATTATTTTGTTCAGCAATGTGCTAAGATATCAAAATTTGGAGTGATAAGCTCTGTTAAGATATTAATGCCTCTTCGGAGATTTGAGAAAGATGGATACTTTAGGACAGCTTTTACATATTTGAAATGTGGGTTAAACATGTTTTTTCTAAAAAAGCCTAGCAAGGCAAAATATGAATTTAATCATTATGATAAAAAGTAGTAATATATAAGAACTATGTCAATATATCAATTACCAGAAATAAATTTTAAAAGGCTTAGAGCTCCAAAATCTAACGAGCTTTTGTTAGGGAAAAAGGTTTCTTTTCCTCCGCTTTTTCTTATTTTAGTTTTTTTAATTGGTCTTATCGGAGGTTTTTCATCAAGTTATATTTTTTATCTTAAATTAAAACAGGAGATAGTTTCTGCAGGAGTTCCTATGATGCAATCAGAAAAATTGATTGAAAAGGAGTATGTTCCTCAAACCACACAAGAGCAGAAAGTAATAGATGTTGTCAAAGAGAACTCTCCATCTGTTGTTAGTGTCGTAATAACTGAAGAAGTTCCTGTTTATACGAACGAGGATCCTTTTGGTGGGCTATTTCTTGATCCATTTTTTACCCAAAGAAAACAGATAGGAACAGAAAAACAAGAAGTTGGAGCAGGAACAGGCTTCATCGTTTCTGAAGATGGTTTAATTATGACTAATAAGCATGTAGCTTCTGATGATAAAGCAGAATACACGGTGGTCATGGCTGATGGTAAAAAATATTTAGCAAAGATTTTAGCTAAAGATCCAGTTCAAGATTTAGCAATTTTGAAGATTGAAGGCACAGAGAAATTTAAACCATTAAAATTAGGAAGTACAGATGATATTCAAATAGGGCAATCAGTGATTGCAATTGGTAATGCTTTGGGAGAATTTGAAAATACAGTTTCAGTGGGTGTAATTTCAGGACTAGGGAGAACAGTTGTTGCTTCTGGCTCAACTATTGGAACAGAAACCTTGGAAGATATTATCCAAACAGATGCTGCTATTAATCGTGGCAACTCAGGGGGTCCATTGCTAAATTTAAAAGGAGAAGTAATCGGAATTAATACTGCTGTTGCGGCTTCTGGCCAAAGTATTGGATTTGCTATTTCAATTGATAAGGCCAAAAAAGACATTGAGCAGGTTAAATCATTAGGAAAAATATCATATCCTTTTATTGGGGTAAGATATGTATTAGTTGATGAAAAAATTGCTAAAGATAATAATTTGTCTGTTGATTATGGAGCAATGGTTATAAAGGGAATTAATAGCGAGCCAGCTGTTACTCCTGGATCTCCAGCTGAAAAAGCAGAAATCAAAGAAGGCGATGTAATTTTAGAAATTGGTGGTGAAAAAATTACTAAGGACAACTCTTTGTCTAAAATTATTTCAAAATATGACCCTAAGCAAGCAGTTGATTTAAAAATAATAAGGAATGGTGCAGAAATTATGAAAACGCTTGTCTTGGGAGAATGGAAACAATAATCCTTGTTTTTTAAGCTAAAAATGGTATTATACCAATACCAAACATATGACCTCTGACATTGAAGAAATCAAATCAAGACTGAACATTGTTGATGTTGTTTCTTCATACATCAAATTGGAAAAAGCGGGAATTAATTACAGGGCTCGCTGTCCTTTTCATAGCGAGAAGTCTCCTTCTTTTTTTGTTTCTCCAGCAAGACAGACATGGCATTGTTTTGGAGGATGTAGTGAAGGAGGCGACATGTTTAAATTTGTAATGAAAATAGAAGGAGTTGATTTTCCCGATGCTTTGAAAATGTTAGCCCAAAAAGCAGGAGTTCGATTAAAGATTCAGGGAAAGGAATGGGAACAAACAAAAACAGAAAGGCAGCTAATGATTAGTATTTGCGAAGCCTCTTGTAAGTTTTATGAAACTCAATTAAAAAAAAGCAAGACAGGAGAAGAGGTGAAAGAATATCTTCTTAAAAGAGGTATGAAAGAAGAGACGATTAACGAATGGAGATTGGGTTATGCTCCTTCAGTGTGGCAGGGATTATCAGATTTTCTTATCGGACAGGGATATGAAAAGGAAGACATAGTTAAAGCAGGGTTAGCTTCAAAAAAGGATTCACAAAGAATATTTGATAGATTTAGAGGAAGGATAATGTTTCCCATATTTGATTTTAATTCTCAAGTGATAGGATTCACTGGCAGGATATTTGGGAAGAATGATGATGAAGCGAAATATCTAAATGTTCCCAATACTTTGCTATATGACAAAAGCAGGGCTTTATACGGAATGGATAAGGCTAAGATGGAGATAAGGCAAAATGATTTTTGTGTTCTAGTAGAAGGCAATGTTGATTGTATAATGTCTCATCAAGCAGGCATTAAAAATTGTATCGCTGTTTCAGGAACAGCTTTAACTCCGATACATTTAGGGATAATAAAGAGATATTCTTCTAATTTGGTTTTAGCTTTTGATATGGACCTTGCCGGAAATAATGCTACTAAAAAGGGAATAGATCTGGCCCTAAAGAATGGGTTTGACGTAAAGGTTATACCCATAGTTGAAGAAAAAGATCCAGCAGACATTGTTCTTTTAGAGGGAGATGAAAAATGGAAGGAATTAATCAGTAATGCCAAGCCAATTAATGAGTTTTATTTCAATCTTGCGCTTAAGGGGAGAGATGTTAATGATTTAGAAAGTAAGAAGCAAATTGTTAAGAACCTCTTGCCTATATTCAAGAAAATTGCTAATAACATAGAACAGAGCTATTGGATAGAAAACTTGTCTCACAAGCTTAAAATCAAGGAAGAAGATATTCGTTCAGAAATGAAGAAGATTAATGTTGAGGAATCTTCTTTTGAAGATGTTAAATTGATAGAAAGGGAAAAGAAGACAAGAAAAGATCTTTTGGAAGAAAGCTTGCTAACAGTCCTTTTAATTGATGGATCAAAATCGAGCTTAATTGAAGAAAGTGATATAGATGAACTTTCTCCATTGGCTAAAGATGTGATACTTTTGATAAAAGAAAAACCAGATATTTCTTTTGAAGAAATAAATAAGGCTCTAGGGAATTCCTCTGAGATTGTAAATCTTTTAAGCTATGTAGCTATTTCTTCAGAGTTAATGAAAGACAGCGATATAAAAATAGATGAAGAATGGAATAAATGTTTGATGGAATTGAGAATGCTTAAAGGGAAAAAAGATAGAGGTGATTTATCTCAACAAATAAAGGATTTAGAAAAAGAAGGGGCATTTGATAAAATTAAGGAACTTTTAGACAAGTTTAATAGCTTAATTAAAAAAGATGAAGAAAACAAAAAAGAAGATAAAAGCAAAAACAACTAAGAAGAAAGTAAAGAAAGTTGTTAAAAAAGTTAGGGTTGTAAAAAAGAAAGCAAAAGTAAAAAAGGCAATCAAGCCCAAGAAAAGACATAAAAGAGTTATCAACGTAATAACCCCAGAGAAGCTTGACGCTTTAATGAAAAAAGGAAAAACAAGGGGTTTTGTTACTTTTTCTGAGATTTTAAATACATTTCCTAATATTGAGGAGAACATTTCTGAACTTGAAGATATGTTTAATAAGATGGAGCAGGCAAGCATTGATGTCAAAGAATCAAAAGGATATCTTGACGTAGAAGATGGATCAGTGAAGAAGAAGGGAAGAAAAAGAGCATCAACAGGAAAGATAGATTCCATTCAATCATATTTAAAAGAGATTGGAAGGATAGAGCCTATTACAGCTAGGGAAGAAAAAGAATTAGCTAAAAGAATTGAAGCAGGAGACTTAGATGCTAAAAGAAAGTTAGCTGAAGCTAATTTAAGGCTCGTTGTTTCAATTGCCAAGAAATACATTGGCAGATCTCCAAACTTAACATTGCTTGATTTAATTCAAGAGGGAAATCTTGGATTATTTAGAGCGGTAGAAAAGTTTGATTGGAGAAAAGGATACAAGTTTTCTACATACGCCACATGGTGGATTAGGCAAACAATTACTAGAGCTCTTGCTGATCAAGCAAGAACAATTAGAATTCCTGTTCACATGATTGAAACTTTAACTAAATATACTCAAGCCAAAAGAAAGCTTTTACAAGAACTAGACAGAGAGCCCTTAGCAGAAGAAGTTGCTTCTGAAATGGGAATTGAAGTTGAGAAGGTCCGTCATCTAGAAAAGATATCTCAAAAAGCTGTTTCTCTTGAGACTCCAGTAGGAGAAGATGAAAAGGATAGTGTTTTGGGAGAGTTTATCAAAGATGACAAAATGGAATCTCCTGCATCTCAAGCTGGAAGAACATTACTCCGAGAACATTTAGAAGAAATATTTAAAGATTTAGCCGAAAGAGAACAAAAGATTCTTTTCATGAGATTTGGTTTGGAGGATGGAGTTACTCATACATTAGAAGAGGTGGGGCAGGAGTTTGGAGTGACCAGAGAAAGAATCAGACAAATTGAAGCTAAGGCTATTGAGAAGATTAGGCAACACAAAGATTTAAAGAAGTTAGAGGGATACTAATTATAATTTGACTTTCTTGGTTCGAAGACTGATAATTTAGTTAATGAAAGGTAAGCTTGATTTAAAAATAAAAGCAAGGGAATTAAGAAAAAACGGAGAATCTATTAAAGAAATTAAGAGAAAATTAAGAGTTTCTCTTTCTTCTGTTAGTGTTTGGGTTAGAGATGTTGAGTTAAGTAAGGGGCAGTTAAAAAGACTTTATTTAAATAAAAAAACAGGAAATTTAAAAGGAAGCATTATTGCTGCTCAAAACAAAATAAAACAAAGAAAATTAATAACAGAAAAGTTGAAAGCCGAAGGATCAAAAGAAATAGGATTATTAAGCAAGAGAGATAGATTTGTAGTTGGTATTTCTATTTATGCTGGAGAAGGAGGAAAAACAGATGGAGATATTTCTTTTGTTAATTCAGACTATAAGCTTATTAATTTTATGATGAATTGGTTTAAGGATTTTTGTAATGTTCCAATGAGCAAATTTAGAGGAAGTTTATATATTCATGATGATTTAAACGAAGTAAGTGCAAAGAAATTTTGGTCAAAATTAACTGGAATACCATTAAGTCAATTTACTAAAAGTTATATAGCAAAAAACAACACAAAGAGGTTAAGAAATAAAAAACACGAAAATGGTATTTTTAGAATAAAAGTTTGCAATACTAATCTTCATAGAAAAATAATGGGATGGGTTGACGGAATCTTTAAATAAGATATATTACATATATATTCCGGTGTGGCGCAATGGTAGCGCGGATGCCTGTAGACAATACTTGCAGCTTTATTGAGTAATCAATATCGAAAAACGAGGTGAATTGCGGGAAACCTAAAGGTTAATACCTATGGCAATCCGCAGCCAAGCCCATATTTTTTATGGGAAGGTTCAGAGACTATTCCGAAAGGAAGTACTCTTTATATTAAAGAGGAAGCGCCTCGCCCCTAACATTTAGTTGAGGGTGATGAGATAGTCCACGCTTATTAGAAATAGTAAGGTTACGTGTAAGCATTAGGTTGTAGGTTCGAATCCTACCACCGGAGCCAGTTGGGTGAAGTTATAACTTGTTTCTCTCTTATTAAATCCTCTATTAATTGAGTCGGTTTTGCCTTGATGATGGTTTTGTCCTTTACCCAGAATCCGTCCCAGAAAAGAGCCAAATAAAGCCTTTTAATGGGGTCTGGAGCCTTAGTATAGGATCCATAAATATTCCTGGCTAAAGCCAATACCTTTCCCATAGTGTCTACATCGATATTTCTTTGATTTTCTATATTTTCCAGCTGTTCTTGTATTTTTCCTATTTCTGTATCAATTTTATCTCTTTGTCTGGCAAAACTTTCGTCATCAAAGATACCAGATATTAGTTTTTCTTCAGCTAAGCATTTTTTATTTTCTAGTGCTAATTTTTGATTAAGTAGACCTCTTTTGTTTCTATTGATTTGTTCCTTTTTCTTTTCGTAGGATAATTTTACTTTTGAAACTACAAGCATAATAAAATCTTCACTGAATTGTATGTTTTTGAATTGTTCCTTTATCATTTTTTCTAGAGACCCAGCTTCAATGTTCTGACCTTCATTGCTGTGCTTTTGTCCATTTAGTACACAGTGGTAATAGCTTATATTTTTCTTTTTATGTATTTCTGCGGTGTATTTTTGTCCGCAAATGCCACAATAAAGAAAACCTCTTAATAAGAAATTATGTATTCTTCTTCTGCAAGCATGTCTATTATGCTCATCCATTATTGTTATAATATTTTTATGTTGAGCTGGGGTTATCATTGGTTCGTGATTTCCTTTTCTTTCTTGTTTGTTCCAATTCATTATCCCAGCGTAAAAAGGGTCCTTAAGAATATTTATCATTATTCCGTTGCATATTTTTTTACCTTGTCTAGCGACTAGCCCTTTTTCATAAAGGATATCTGCTATTTCGACTGCAGAATAATTTCCAGTTAAATACATTTTCAAAGCATCTCTTATAAGATGCCATCTTTCTGGATCGCTTACTGTTATTTTTTCTCCGTTAACTTCTTTATTGAGATATCCTAATTTTGCTAAACCTGGCCACCATCCAGATTCAAACTTTTCCTGCATGCCTTTTTTAGTTTTTCTACTATTGAGATCTGATTGAAATTGATTTACAGATGCAATAATTGTGTCTATCATGTTTCCTTCTGGGCTGTCATCTAGCATTGGCTGAGCAACAGAGATAAGCTTTATGTCGGCTTTTTTAAGAATAGCTTTAATTGCTAAATGGATGCCAGTACCTCTAGCTAATCTGTCTGTTTCTTGGACAAGAACCGCCTTTATAGATTTATCTTCTTGGCACCTAGAAAGCATTTCCTGAAGAGCTGGACGATCAATGGTTGTCCCGCTTTTTCCTTCATCTCTGTAAGTGCTGATTATTTTATAACCACTATGTTCTGCGAAGCGTCCACAGAATTTTTCTTGAGCATCTAAAGAGTAACCCTCTCGAGCCTGTTCTTCTGTTGAAACTCTACAATAAATTAGTGCGTTCTCCATGATATTATTAATGACATTATGTCGCGAAGGTTTAACAAGTCAAGTTGGTTATAAAAATAGACTCGCAAAGCTCTGCTTTGCTTCTCTTGTTAAAGAGAATACTCTATGTAGTTTTCTATGTTGTATTCTCTGTAATAGTTTGTTCCTCGGGGACAATCTTGTTTTTACTTTTTGGACAATCTTGTTTGTCTATTTTAGATAAAGTTGAGCAATAATTTTTAAGGAGATTAGCTATATTTTCAAGATGTAAATAAAAATATCTTTTAGCTGGAATTCCTTTTAATTTCGTGCTTATTAAGTTATATTTTTTACATATTTTTATCGCTCCATCTTGTTCCTTTCTAGAAAGGGCAGTTTCTTTACGGAACTCTTCGGCTGTTTTATATGTCCATTTTTCGTCTTTTCCTTTGCCATGCCAAAACAATAGTTGGCTTAAGAGTAGCCCAGCCTTAACTGATCCCAATGCATGAGCTAAAATGGGATTAAATGCAATTGGTCTAGCTCCAACAGTTTCGAGAATTATTTTCTGGCTTTCATTTCGTCTCATGTTTTTTTGTATAATCTCTTTTTAATTTTTCATCTTCTATTTGTTTAATAAAAATCTCAGCAAGTCTTTCTGCGGCCACTTCTCTCGGGGAGCATTGATTATTCTTTTGTTTTTCGTTACTTTCCATTTTAATAGTAAATAAAAAAACCTGTATGTATTCAGGTTAATTTATTTTTTGTTAGTAGTATAAGAATTAACTGGGTTCCAGTTGTTTTCTCCTTTTTCTTTCTATCGAAATTATTTTACCAATAGATCCTTGATCAATCGATTTGGATATGTCTGGAAATTTTTTAACTGCAATCCTATATATTTCTTTATGTGGTAAGTGCCTATTTTGATATATAAAACTATTCCTTTCTTTTATTAATGGATTTCTTTTTCTAGTTTTTCCTATCCGAGAATTTATATCTTCATAGTCACCAAGAAGGAATTTTATATATTGCCAGTTCTTTTTAATATAGCTAATTAAATCTTTACTGCTTATTGAGGGGTGTAGTTTTATTGCTACAGGATAGTCCTTAAAATTTCGTTCAAATATTTTTACTATTTCGTTTGAGGGTAGTCCTGATGTTAATTCTTCTATGTCAAATTTTACCCTTTCAACAATACATAGGTTTGCCTCCTCGCCAGGTATTTTTTTAGAAAGAACAGAATAGAATTTTTTATTATAGAAAATGTATAATCTTAAAAAACAAAATATTATTTGGTTTTCTATTGGAAAATCCTTAATGCGTTCTTTTATGTTTCTGTTGATATCTCTTAGTGATATATTTTTTATTTGTTCAGGAATATAAAATGGATCAAATCCATTTTTTACCAGTAAATCATTTTTTGTTTTAGATAAGGGGAGGCCGTTTGCAGGGATTGCAAATTTTTTCCTCAAAATGCCTACCTTTAGATGAAATTTATCAGAATCTATGTAATCATCTAAATATCTTAATAGTTTTTGATGCGCTTGATCCTCCATGCTTTTATTATCTCTTTATTCGGCATTTTTAACAATAGGATATTTAATCTATTTTTGTATGATTTTGTGCAATTTCGTGCCATTTTGTGTCATTTTTGTTGTATTCTGTTGTATTTTGTATTAAAAAGTCGCCTTTTCGGGCGACTTAATAGTTTATCTTCCGAGGTCTATAATTATTGTCCCACCACCAAACATGCTTCCATTATACTGAAATTGTAGTCCTTTTGCAGTTTTTGGTATTTCAAAACCTACCCAGCCAGTTCTCTTGCTTTGGGCTATTATTTGGCCATCAAGACCGAAGCCAGGGTTTTCAAATATTCTATCTGTTACGGAAACTTGATAGCTGTTTTTATCTCCATCTGGGACGAACATTTGTCCAAGAGTGGTAATGTATTGTTGCGATGAGCCAGTGTTTTCAATTGTAAGATTCAAGTTTAACCATTCGTTACCATCATTAGGTTTTGTATATTTTCCTCCTTGAGAATATTCAACCTTATTAATTGTTATGATTGAGTTGCCCATTTTCACATTGTCGCCGACTTTGAAATTAGTTGACCCTGTCGTTTGATTATCTGGGTTACTTGAACCTACTTTTTCTGGGTTGTTTCCACTTGATCCTATAATAGTCAAAATAACTAGGATTGCGATTAACCAAAACCACCATTGTTTGTAAAATTTCTTTTTTGGTTTTTGTTCTTGTTTTTCCATTTTTTTATTGTTTATAATTATTTTTTCAACAATAAAGTTATTATTGTTTGCAAACTATTTGAAATAGTTTTTCCAAGAGAGATGACCGTTGATTCAAGAACTTCTACTCTTTTTTCTAATGTGTTGTCTGGCACAGTTACAGATGTTTGGCAATCTGCTATTTGTGTTTCTAACACATTAACCCTTTTTTCAAGCTCGGCGATCCTCTTGAACATATCCGTCTTATCATTGCAGTTGTATCCTGAAGTATAATTTGACGTGATGCATGTCAAATCGGCTCCGTATCCGGGATTGACTGATGCCGTTGCCGAAATTGGGGATAGAATTATTATAGATAGAATTATAGAGAATATAGTTTTTTTCATAGAGTTTTCTTTGCTTATTTATCTCATTGTGGGTTCGATCAAGGCCTTAGATACAAAAAGCCCACCACAGGTAGTGACCGAAGCCACTCATACGCGTTTCCACGTACGGCCGACTAAGCATCCCATGATGGGTTCTTTATTGCTTAGTCGGACTTTAGCCATGCCTTTGATCTCTCAAAGGGTTAGGCCCATCTATTCAATTTGGTTTTATTATGTCGCATTATATGGGAATATTCAAGCTTTGGGAGGGCAAAAAGTGTCGGATTTTGTCGCTTTTTGTGTACTTTTGTGGAATTTAACGCTTAAAGTGTCGCTTTTTGTGACTTTTTGTGACAATTTACCATAACAAAGCTCACATTTAATGTGAGCTTTGATTTAACCTTTGTTCTTAAATGTTTTCTAGATGTTTATTTATACTTTTTGCTATTATTTGTCCTAGTCTTACAGGTACGGCATTTCCTATAAATCGTGCCACATCAGATGTTATAATTTTCTTTTTGGGATCATAAAATTTATAATATTTTGGAAAAGTTTGTAATAACGCAGCTTCTCTTAATGAAATAGCTCTATTTTGCTCTGGGTGTCCAAAACGTCCATTTCCTAATCCGATACATTGAGTAGTCATTGTGGGGGATGGCTCATCCCACTTCATTCGACCATATACTGTGCTTCTATAGCTTTTTCCAGTTTCTTTTATGTGACAGGATAATTGTAGACGCTCTGGCCAGTTTTTTGAGTTTCCTCCATTCAGCTTTGTGGCCACAATTCTTTTTTTATTGAGAGGACTCAACTTCCTTGCATGATGTAGGGGATCCTTTTCGTTGGATTCTCCATCGTTAATTGGGTCTAAATAGCCGATAACATTTCTAACAGTTTTTTTATTTTTATGGGTTTTATTTATTAATTTAATTTCTCCTAATTTTGAGGCTAAAAGAACTAAACGAATTCTCTTTTGGGGAACACCATAATCAGAAGTATCTACAATTTTATAATCATAGTAATATCCATTTTCTTCCAGATTTTTAATAAACTTTTTGAACACAGGATATTTAATTAGTCCTTTTACGTTTTCCATTGATATTATGTCTGGCTTTACTTCGCTTATTAATCTAGAAAAACATAATAATGGCTGGAATTCTTTTTTTGTTCTATTTTTAAGA